>NZ_JAAGNB010000690.1:0-6612 GCF_010550475.1 Amycolatopsis sp. SID8362 | reverse complement strand
GTGGTCGGTGCGATCAACGCGCCGGCGCAGACCATCCTGGCCGGGCCCGAGCCGGAGCTCTCGCGGACCGAGACGGCGCTGCGGGCGGCCGGGCTGACCGTGCGCCGCGTGCGCTCGGCGCAGCCGTTCCACTCGCCGGTGCTGGACGCGGCGGCCGCGGAGTTCGAGCAGGCCGTCGCCGAAGAACGGCTGCGGCCGCCGCGGATCCCGGTCACCTCCGCCTGGACCGGACGGCCGCTCGAAGCGGCCGAGGCGCTGCGGCCGTCGTTCTGGGCCCGGCAGCTGGCGGGCCCGGTCCGGTTCTGGGCCGCCGTTTCGAGCCTGCCCGCCGACGGCGAGTTCACCTTCGCCGAGGCGGGCCCGGGCAACCTGCTGTCCATGGTCGCCCGGCGGCACCCGTCCACGCAGGCCCGCCGCAGCGTGGTGGTCGGCCTGCTGCCGACCGAAGGAAAGGACGCCTGGCCGGTCTGGCGGGCGGGCCTGGACAAGCTCGACTCCGAGAATTCACCGCACTGAGGGGATCGCAAAGTTGTACAGCACACTGATCGTGGCCCGGCTGAAGCCGGATTCGAGCGGGGAAGTCGCCAAGCTGTTCGGCGAGTTCGACGAGACGGACATGCCGCAGCTGATGGGCACCCGGCGCCGCCAGCTCTTCACCTACCAGGGCCTCTACTTCCACCTCCAGGACTTCGACGCCGACAACGGCACCGAGGCGATCGACGGCGCCCGGAGCGACCCCCGGTTCGTCGGGATCAGCCAGGACCTGCGCGCCTTCATCGACCCGTACGACCCGGAGACCTGGCGCTCGCCCGCCGACGCGATGGCGACCCGCTTCTACCACTGGACGGCCCCCGATGCCTGAATCACGACGCCGGGTGGTCATCACGGGTATCGGCGTGCTCGCGCCGGGCGGAGCCGGGGTCAAGGACTTCTGGGGCATGCTCACCGAGGGGCGCACCGCGACCAGGGCGCTGACCTTCTTCGACGCGTCGCCCTTCCGGTCGCGGGTCGCGGCGGAGGTCGACTTCTGCCCGGAGGCGCACGGGCTGAGCCCGCAGCAGATCCGGCGGATGGACCGGGCCGCGCAGTTCGCGGTGGTCGCGACCGGTGAGGCGGTCGCCGACAGCGGCCTCGAATGCGGGCAGCTGGACCCGGCCCGGATCGGGGTGGCGATCGGCAGCGCGGTCGGCGCCACGATGGGCCTGGAGAACGAGTACCGGGTGGTCAGCGACGGTGGCCGGCTCGAGCTGGTGGACCACGCCTACACCGTGCCCCACCTCTACGACTACTTCGTGCCGAGCTCGTTCGCGGCCGAGGTGGCGTGGTCGGTGGGTGCCGAAGGGCCGGCGACGGTGATGTCGACCGGCTGCACCTCGGGCCTGGACTCGGTCGGCTACGCCTGCGAGCTGATCCGCGAGGGCGCCGCCGACGTGATGATCACCGGCGGCACCGACGCGCCGATCTCGCCGATCACGGTGGCCTGCTTCGACGCGATCAAGGCGACCACCCCGCGCAACGACGACGCGGAGCACGCCTCCCGGCCCTTCGACAACACCCGCAACGGGTTCGTGCTCGGCGAGGGCGCGGCGGTGCTGGTCCTGGAGGAACGGGAAAGCGCGCTGCGGCGCGGGGCGCACGTCTACGCCGAGATCGGCGGCTACGCGACGCGGTCCAACGCCTACCACATGACCGGGTTGCGGGCCGACGGCAAGGAGATGACCGAGGCGATCCGGGTCGCCATGGCCGAGGCCGGGGTGAACCCGGAGGACATCGACTACATCAACGCGCACGGCTCCGGGACCAGGCAGAACGACCGGCACGAGACGGCGGCGTTCAAGAACAGCCTGGGCGAGCGCGCCTACCGCGTCCCGGTGAGCTCGATCAAGTCGATGGTCGGTCATTCGCTGGGCGCGATCGGCTCGATCGAGATCGCCGCCTGCGCGCTGGCGATGGAGCACAACGTCGTGCCGCCGACGGCGAACCTGCACGTGCCGGATCCCGAGTGCGATCTGGACTACGTGCCGCTGACCGCCCGGGAGTGGCAAACCGACGGTGTGCTCACCGTGGGCAGCGGGTTCGGCGGGTTCCAGAGCGCGATGGTGCTGCGCCGCGGTGATCGGGATGCGGCATGACCACGGCGACGGTGGTGACCGGGATCGGTGTCGCGGCGCCGAACGGCCTCGGCACCGACGACTTCTGGGCGGCCACTCGCGCGGGCCGCACCGGCATCGGGCCGCTCACCCGCTTCGACCCGGCCGGCTATCCGGCGGTGCTCGCGGGGGAGGTGCCGGGTTTCGTGGCCACGGACCACCTTTCGGGGCGGATGCTGCCGCAGACCGACCACATGACCCGGCTCGCCCTCGTGGTGGGGGACTGGGCCCTCGCGGACGCCGGCGTGGTGCCGGCCGAGCTGCCGTCCTTCGACATGGGCGTGATCACCGCGAGCTCGGCGGGCGGCTACGAGTTCGGGGAGCGGGAGCTGCGCAACATGTGGCGCAAGGGCGGCCAGTACGTCTCGGCCTACCAGTCCTTCGCGTGGTTCTACGCGGTGAACAGCGGCCAGCTCTCGATCCGCAACGGGATGCGCGGGCCGAGCGGGGTGCTGGTCTCCGACCAGGCGGGGTCGCTGGACGCGCTCGCGCAGGCCCGGCGGCAGATCCGCCGGGGAACGCGGCTGGTCCTCTCGGGCGCGGTCGACTCCTCGCTCTGTTCGTGGGGCTGGGTGGCGCACCTGGCGAGCGACCGGCTGAGCACGAGTGACGACCCGGACCGGGCGTACCTGCCCTTCGACCGCCGGGCCGCCGGGCACGTCACCGGTGAAGGCGGGGCGCTGCTCACGCTGGAGGACGCGGACAGCGCGCGGGAGCGCGGCGCGCGCGTGTACGGCGAGATCGCCGGGTACGGGGCGAGTTTCGACCCGCGGCCCGGCAGCGGCCGGCCGCCGGCGCTGAGCCGGGCCATCGTCCTCGCGCTCGAGGACGCGGGCGTGGCCGCGGCGGACGTCGACGTCGTCTTCGCCGACGCGGCGGCCGTCCCGGAGCTCGACCGCGTCGAGGCCGACGCGATCACCGAGGTGTTCGGCCCGCGCGGGGTCGCGGTCACCGCGCCCAAGACGATGACCGGACGGCTCTGTTCCGGGACCGCGGCGCTGGACGTGGTCACGGCGCTGCTGTCGATGCGGGATTCGGTGATCCCGCCGACCACGAACGTCTCCCTCGCCCCGGAGTACGAGCTCGACCTGGTGACCGGCGGGCCGCGGTCCGCGCCGGTCCGCGCCGCCGTCGTGCTCGCGCGGGGGCACGGGGGCTTCAACTCCGCCGTCGTCCTCCGCGCGCCCGGCGAAGACCTGTCCAGTCCGGAAAGGACACTCCAGAAAGGAACCGATCGTGGCTGACAACATGCTGACCCTGGCCGACCTCCGGCGCATCCTCGGTGAGGCGGCCGGTGCCGACGAGGCCACCGCGGGCATCGACGCCGACGTCGTGGACACCCCGTTCGAGGAACTCGGCTACGACTCGCTCGCGCTGATGGAGACCGCGAGCCGGATCGAACGGGAGTACGCCATCAAGCTCGACGAGTCGGTCCTCGCCGACGCGGAAACTCCCCGCGCGCTGCTCGATCTGGTCAACGAGCAGCTTTCCGCGGGCGTCGCCTGACTCGTCCCGCCCGGAGCCGCCGCCGTGCCCGATGTCCCCCGGCCGGCACGGCGGCGGCCCACCACCGCACCCACCGCCAAACGCATTGGAGCAGCCATGCCGAACGAGGCCGTGCCGAACAAGGAGAAGCGGGTGGCCCTGGTCACCGGGGGCACCCGCGGGATCGGGCTCGCCGTGACCAGGACGCTCGGGGCACAGGGACACCAGGTGTTCCTGTGCGCACGGGACGCCGGCGCGGTCGAGCTGACCGTCAAGCAGCTGCGGGACGAGGACCTGGAGGTCGACGGCACCGGCTGCGACGTCTCGTCACCGGAGGACATCACCGCCTGCGTGCGCGCCGCGGTCGAGGCCTTCGGCCCGGTCGACGTGCTGGTGAACAACGCCGGGCGCAGCGGCGGCGGCGTGACCGCCGACCTCGACGACGACCTCTGGCTCGACGTCGTGAACACCAATCTCACCAGCGTCTTCCGGATGACCCGGGCGGTGCTGACCATCGGCGGCATGCGGCACAAGGACCGCGGGCGGATCATCAACATCGCCTCGACGGCGGGCAAGCAGGGCGTGGTCCTCGGTGCGCCGTACTCGGCGTCCAAGCACGGCGTGGTGGGGTTCACCAAGGCGCTGGGCAACGAGCTGGCGCCGACCGGGATCACCGTCAACGCGGTGTGCCCCGGCTACGTCGAAACGTCGATGGCGCACCGGGTCCGGCAGGGCTACGCCGAGGCGTTCGGGACCTCCGAGGACGAGGTACTGGCGAAGTTCGAGGCGAAGATCCCGCTCGGCCGGTACTCCACCCCGGAAGAGGTGGCCGGGATGGTCGGCTACCTGGCGTCCGACACCGCCGCGTCCGTCACCGCACAGGCGATCAACGTCTGCGGCGGCCTCGGCAACTTCTGATTTCTCGCGAGGGAGCGAACCCATGTCGAAGGCGGAACAGCGCGAGGTGGCGCACGAGATCACGGTCGGCGCACCGGCGTCCGAGGTGTACCGGCTGATCGCCGAAGTGCGGAACTGGCCCCGGATCTTCCCCCCGACCATCCACGTCGACCGGCTGGAGCACGACGGGACCGAAGAGCGGATCCGGATCTGGGCCACCGCCAACGGACGGCCGAAGAACTGGACGTCGCGCCGGGCCCTGGACCCCGCGGCGTTGCGGATCGACTTCCGGCAGGAGGTGTCCGCACCGCCGGTGGCCTCGATGGGCGGCAGCTGGATCATCGAGCCGCTGACCGGAGAAAGCGCGAAAGTCACGCTGCTGCACCACTACCGCGCGGTGGACGACGACGCCGGCAGCCTGGCGTGGATCGACGAGGCCGTCGACCGCAACAGCCGGTCCGAGCTCGCCGCGCTGAAGACGGGCGCCGAGCAGGACGGCGGTGCCGCGCTGGCGGTGTCGTTCGAGGACTCCGTGCGGATCGACGGCTCGGTCAAGGACGTCTACGACTTCCTCAACGAGGCGGACCGCTGGCGCGAGCGCCTGCCGCACGTCGCCCGGGTGGAGCTCACCGAGGAGAGCCCGGGCGTGCAGACGCTGGAGATGGACACCCGCACCAAGGACGGCGCCACGCACACGACCAAGTCGGTCCGGGTGTGCTTCCCGGACCGCGAAATCGTCTACAAGCAGATCACGCTGCCCGCGTTGATGAGCGTGCACACCGGGTACTGGCGGCTGTGGGAGACCGACCAGGGCGTCACCGCGGTCTCGCAGCACACCGTCGTGGTCGACCCCGGCAACGTCGCGGCGGTCCTGGGGCCGGAGGCGGACGTCGAGGACGCCAAGAAGTTCGTGCGGAACGCGTTGGGCACCAACAGCCTGGCCACCCTCGGGCACGCGAAGGCCTACGCCGAGAGCAGGCGCTGAGTGGCCGCCCCGGTCGTCGTCGCCGGTGCCGGGCCCGTCGGGCTGCTGCTCGCCGGCGAACTGCGCCTCGGCGGGGCGGACGTCGTCGTCGTGGACCGGCTCGCCGAGCCCACCACCGAATCCCGGGCCTCCACCCTGCACGCCCGCACGATGGAGCTGTTCGACCAGCGCGGCCTGCTGGCGCCGCTGGGGGCGCCGCCGAACGATCCGGCGGGGCACTTCGGGGGGATCCGGATGAGCCTCGCCGGCCTGCCCAGCCCGTACCCCGGCCAGTGGAAGGTGCCGCAAACCCGCACCGAAGCCGTGCTCGAGGAGTGGGCCCGCGGGCTCGGCGCGGACGTGCGCCGCGGCCACGAGCTGACCGGGCTCACCGACCACGGGGACCACGTCGAGGTGGAGCTGGCCACCCCGGCGGGCCCGGCCCGGCTGCGCGCGGCGTACCTGGCCGGCTGCGACGGGGAACGGAGCACGGTGGCCGGCCTGGCCGGGTTCGCCTTCTCCGGCGAGCGCGCGGACAAGGAGATGCTCCGCGCGGACGTGGCCGGGATCGACATCCCCGACCGGCGGTTCGAACGCTTCCCGGCCGGGCTCGCGGTGGCCGGCCGCCGGCCGGACGGCGTCACCCGGGTCATGGTCCACGAGTTCGGCAGGCCGGTCGGAAACCGCGGTGGCGAGCCGGAATTCGCCGAGGTCGCGCAGGTCTGGCGGCGCGTCACCGGCGAAGACATCGGCGGCGGCACCCCGTTGTGGGTCAACGCCTTCGACAACACCAGCCGGCAGGCCGCCCGCTACCGGCTGGGCCGGGTCTTCCTGGCGGGCGACGCCGCGCACGCGCAGATGCCGGTCGGCGGCCAGGCGCTCAACCTGGGCCTGCAGGACGCCGTCAACCTCGGCTGGAAGCTGGCCGCCGCGGTGGCCGGCTGGGCACCGGCCGGCCTGCTCGGCTCCTACCACGCCGAACGCCACCCGGTGGGCGCCCGCGTGCTGGCGAACATCCGGGCCCAGGCGCTGGTCCTGCTCGGCGGCGGCGAAGTGGAGCCGGTCCGCGGCGTGTTCGCCGAGCTGCTGGGGTACGAGGCCGTCCGCGCGCGGCTG
>NZ_JAAGNB010000631.1:0-3225 GCF_010550475.1 Amycolatopsis sp. SID8362 | reverse complement strand
CCGGCGGTTTCGGCCGCGCCGCGCGCGCCGGGACGCTGGCAGCCCGCGCCCGGCACGACCTGGCAGTGGCAGCTCAGCGGCAAGCTCGACACGAGCGTGGACGTCGCGGTGTACGACATCGACGGCGTCGACACCGAGGCCGGCGTGGTCGCCGGGTTGCACGCGGCCGGCCGCAAGGTCGTCTGCTACGTCAACGTCGGCGCGGCCGAAGACTTCCGGCCGGACGCGGCGGCGTTCCCGCCCGAGGTCAAGGGGAAGAGCGACGGCTGGGACGGCGAGCGCTGGCTGGACATCCGCCGCCGCGACACCCTGCGCCCGATCATGGCGGCGCGGTTCGGCCAGTGCCGCGACAAGGGGTTCGACGCGATCGAAGGCGACAACGTCGACGGCTACGACGAGGACACCGGCTTCCCGCTGACCGCGGCCGACCAGCTGGCCTACAACCGGATGCTCGCCGGCATGGCACACGAGCTCGGCCTGTCGATCGCGCTCAAGAACGACCTCGGCCAGGTCCGGGACCTGGTGGCGGACTTCGACTTCTCGGTCGACGAGGAGTGCGCCGAACTGGGCGGGTGCCCGCTGCTGACGCCGTTCGTCGAAGCCGGGAAAGCCGTCTTCCACGTGGAGTACAACCTCGAGCCGGCGCGGTTCTGCGCCGAGACCACCGCACTGGGGTTCAGCTCGATGCGCAAGAACCGCGCCCTCGACGCGCCCCGGTGGCCGTGCACCCCGTAGCGCCCGCCGTCATTGCCGTTGCTGGGATTCCATCCACCACTTGTCGGGGTAACCGACCAGCGCGCCGGGCGGGGGCACCGCGGTGAACCCGTAGTTGGCGGCCGCGGTCACCGTCACACCCTGCGCCTTGTACGCGCCGATCTGCTTCACCGCGTCCGCGATGAAACCGGCCACCGCGGTCACGAACGTGTCCAGCGCACTGGAGACCTTGTCGACGATGTCGATGTCGGCGAGCACGTTGAGGCCGGGCACGAGGTTGAAGGCGACGTCGGTCGCGATCCCGGCGAGCGCACCGGCGCACTGGCCGATCGCGTTGATGGCGTTGCCGTAGGTGTTGTACACCTCCGCCGCGCAGTTGCCCAGGGTGGTGCCGATGTCGGTCATGGCGGCGCCGTTGCTCTCGAACACCGACAGCACGCCTCCGCCGTTCGAGCCGACCCAGCTGCCGAACGATTCCGCGGCCGGCCCCTGCCAGTACCCGGCCAGGTTGGTCGTCGCGGTGGTGATGCTCTGCTTGCCCGAGGCGATCACCGTGTTGGCGGCCCACTGTTCGGCCAGGGCGTGGACTTGGTCGGCGTTGCCGAACAGTTCGTCGCGAATCCGGTTGAGGGTGCTGATCGCGTCGCCGTTGTCGATGTACCACTCGTTCGCCCAGTGCCGGATGAGCTTGTCGTTCTCCACCGGGTACGGCTGCCGGATGAGCGCAGGCACGTCACTGGTCATTTCCGCCCCGGCCCCTCGGGGATGTCGCTTGCCATGCGGGTGAGTCCCTCCTGGATGGAAGTTTCCGTCGCGGTGTACTTCCGTGCCGAGGCGAGCAGCTCGTCGGCGGCCTGCCGCAGGCTGGCCGCGCTGCTCGCGGTCTTGCCCTGAACCACCGACAGCGCGGCGTTGTACTCGCCGACCACACCGGCCTGCCGGCCGAGGAAGCCCAGCGCGTCGTCCGCCAGAGCCCAGCCCGCCATGTCGGCGCGCAGCCGCGCCCAGTCGGCCGCCACATCCTCGAACGTGACCGCCGCGTTCTCCAGCTGGTCCGCGGCGACCCCGAACCCGCCGTCCGGCGCCTCGATCATCCGTTGTTCCCTTCGGTCAGGTGAACGTGTTTCCCCACGCCTGCGCGAGCGCTTCCGCCCGATGGTCCTTACTGCCCTGTTCGGCCCGCCGGATGGCCGTGAGCACGGCTTCGCCGAGCGCGGCAGCGGTGGTGTAGCGCACCGCGGCCAGGTCGAGATCCACCGCTAGCAACCGGCTGTCGCCGGACACGACGACCGTGCCCAGGTCTCCCGCGATCGGCGTGGTGTGCCGGATTTCGGCGAAGCCGGCGATGGTGGCGCGGCCGCGCGCCAACCCGTTTTCCAGCTCGATCACCCGCGCGTACAACAGGTCGTACGGATTCACCAGTCCTCCACCGTGTTCTCGTCCGGGGCCGGTTCGGCCAGCCGGGCGGCGTGTTCGGCGGCGACCGCGCGGGCGCGAACGACGGCTTCGACCACGCCGGGGCCGATCAGCTGCGGTTTCGGTCCCCGCACCGCGTCCGCCGAGATGCGCAGGTCCAGCAAATTGCCACGCCCGTCCACCACCGCGGTCACGTCCGCCTGGTCGGCCCGCCCGGTGTGCCGGGCCTCGGCCAGCAGCGCACCCAGCTCGATGGCCCGCGCCCGGTACCGGGCACGCAAGTCCGTTCTGTCGGGTTCTCCGGTCATGATCCCCACGCGCCCCCTCGATCAGGAGACAACAGCTTGCCGGGCCCCGGTATCTCACCGGTTCCCGTACGGTTCCTTCAGGGCGCTTGGCCCAGGAGCGTTTCCAAGGTGGCGTTGGGGATGGTGGCCGACGCGCCGAGCAGGGCGGCTGCCGTGTGGTGGTGGGTTCCGGCCGTCGGCGAACCGAGCGCGCGCAGGGCCCTGGCGAGCTGGCGGTGGGCCGCGCCGCGCCCGTAGGCATCGCCGTGGTCACCGAGGATTTCCAAGGCGCGGCGAGCGTCTTCGGCGGCGCCGTCCGGGTTTTCCCGCCGCAGGCGCACCTGCGCCCGGGACAGGCGCGCTTCCCATTCGTCGCTTCGCTCGTGGGCTTGCCGGCACAGTGCGATGCACTCGTCGAGCGCGCTCTCGGCCGCCGCCAGGTCACCGAGCCCGTACTGGGCCTGGCCGAGCACCGCCAGGCCGTAAGCCGCTCCGGTGACGTCGTCGTGGGCCCGGGAGCGCGCCAGGCTCTGCCCGGCGTACCGGCTCGCTTCGGCGTGGCGGCCCGCTTGCAGGTGGACCTCCGCCATGCAGCACAGCGCGACCCGGGACGCGCCCGCCGGCCCGTGCCGCTCGACGAGCTCGATCGAGTCCGCGAGGCAGGCCACCGCTTCGTCCAGCCGGCCGAGTTCCTTCAGCACGATGCCGACGTTCGTCAGACCGCGGCCTTGGCCGAACAGGTCGCCGCGCCGGCGCCGGCTCGCGACCACGGCGAGGAAGTCGGCGTGCGCCTGGCCGAGCCGGCCCA
>NZ_JAAGNB010000580.1:0-7440 GCF_010550475.1 Amycolatopsis sp. SID8362 | reverse complement strand
GCCGCGGGCGCCGACGCGGTCGTCCTGGCGGGCGACACCGTCGACCCGCACAACGGCAAGTGCGTCCGCGCCGCCGCCGGCAGCCTCTTCCACCTGCCGATCACGCGCGTCCGCGACGTCCCCGCCGCGCTCGCGGCCTGCTCGGCCGCAGGCCTGCGGACGTTCGCCGCCCACGGTTACGCCGACGCCGAACTCGATCGGGTGGACCTCACCGCCCCGACCGCGTGGGTCTTCGGCAACGAGGCCCACGGCCTGCCCGCCGACGTCCTCGAGCGCACGGATCTCGCGGTCCGCATCCCGTTGTACGGCAAGGCGGAAAGCCTCAACCTCGCGACGGCAGCGGCGGTCTGCGTCTACACGAGCGCGCTGGCGGCACACCGCTGAGCGAGGTCGCTGAGCCCGGCGCCGCGGGGGATTTTCCACGCGTGTTGAGCGCGTATCCGCACGGTCCCGGGGCGACCGGGGGCGCGCGGACCCGATCCCATAGACTTTTCCCGCCTTTGACCTCTCGTGCGCCGCGTGTCCGGCGGCGCCCGAACGACCAGTCCCAGCGGACGCCGAGGAGTTATGTCCGGAGCCAAGGAAAAGGAAGCCCAGGGCGCGGTACTGGCCCCCGAGACGCTGCAGGAGGCGGTCAAGGCCGCCGAAGCGGCGTTCGCCGCCGCGACCGGGCTCGAGGCGCTGGCCGAGGTCAAGCCGGCGCACCTCGGTGACCAGGCCCCGGTGGGCCTGGCCCGCCGCGAGATCGGCGCCCTGCCCAAGCAGGAGAAGGCCGAGGCGGGCAAGCGTGTCAACGAGGCCCGGCAGGCCGTCCAGGCGGCCTTCGACGCCCGCCGCGCCGAGCTCCAGGTGGAGCGCGACGAGCGGGTCCTGCGCGAAGAGGCCGTCGACGTCACCCTGCCGTGGGACCGCGTCCCGCGCGGCGCCCGCCACCCGATCAGCACCATCTCCGAGCGCGTCGCGGACGCGTTCGTCGCGATGGGCTACGAGGTCGCCGAGGGCCCGGAGCTCGAAGCCGAGTGGTTCAACTTCGACGCCCTGAACTTCGGCAAGGACCACCCGGCCCGCCAGCTGCAGGACACGTTCTACGTCGGCGAAGAGGACTCCGGCCTGGTGCTGCGCACGCACACCTCGCCGGTGCAGGCCCGCACGCTGCTGCACCGCGACCTGCCGGTGTACGTCGTCTGCCCGGGCCGGACGTACCGGACCGACGAGCTCGACTCCACGCACACCCCGGTGTTCACCCAGGTCGAAGGCCTCGCGGTGGACAAGGGCATCACCATGGCGCACCTCAAGGGCACCCTGGACGCCTTCGCCCGCGCGATGTTCGGCGAGAGCTCCAAGACCCGCCTGCGCCCGCACTTCTTCCCGTTCACCGAGCCGTCCGCCGAGGTCGACGTCTGGTTCGAGGAGAAGAAGGGCGGCCCCGGCTGGGTCGAGTGGGGCGGCTGCGGCATGGTCAACCCGAACGTCCTGCGCGCCTGCGGCGTCGACCCCGACGTGTACTCGGGCTTCGCCTTCGGCATGGGCATCGAGCGCACCCTGCAGTTCCGCAACGGGATCCCGGACATGCGCGACATGGTGGAGGGCGACGTCCGCTTCACCCTTCCCTTCGGAACGGAGGCGTAGTGCGAGTCCCAGTCAGCTGGCTGACCGAACACCTCGATCTCGCTGAGGAGGTCACCCCGCAGGACCTGGCCGACGCCTTCGTGCGGATCGGCGTCGAGGTCGACGACCTGAGCGAGCTCGGGCCCGTCACCGGACCGCTGGTCGTCGGCCGGGTGGCCGAGATCGAAGAGCTCACCGAGTTCAAGAAGCCGGTCCGGTTCTGCCGCGTCGACGTCGGCGAGCCCGCCGACGAAGCCGAAGAGCTGGACGACGAGGAAGACGAAGACGAGGACGACGAAGCCGGCGAGTTCGACGAGGGCCCGCACGGCATCAAGACCCGCGGCATCATCTGCGGCGCGCGCAACTTCACCGAGGGCGACCTGGTCGTCGTCGCGCTGCCCGGCGCCGTCCTGCCCGGCGACTTCGCCATCGCGTCCCGCAAGACCTACGGCCGCATCAGCGACGGCATGATCTGCTCGGCCCGCGAGCTCGGCCTCGGCGACGACCACACCGGCATCCTCGTGCTGCCCTCGGGCACGGCGAGCCCGGGCGACGACGCCCAGGAGCTCCTCGGCCTGAATGACACGGTCATCGAGCTGGCCCCGACCCCGGACCGCGGCTACGCCCTGTCGATCCGCGGCCTGGCGCGCGAGCTGTCGAACGCGCTGGACGTCCCGTTCGGCGACCCGGCGCTGCTCGAGGTCCCGGCGGCCGAGGGCGACGCCTGGCCGGTCCACGTCGAGGACCCGGAAGGCTGCCCGCGGTTCGTGCTGCGCCGGGTCACCGGCCTCGACGCGACGGCGCCGACCCCGTGGTGGATGCGCCGCCGGCTGATGCTGGCCGGCATCCGCTCCATTTCGCTGGCCGTCGACGTCACGAACTACGTGATGCTCGAGCTCGGCCACCCGCTGCACGCGTTCGCCACCAAGGCCATCCAGGGCGACCTGGTGGTCCGGCGCGCGAAGGCGGGCGAGAAGCTGACCACGCTGGACGACGTCGAGCGCGCGCTCGACCCGGACGACATCGTCATCGCCGACGACAGCGGCGTCATCTCGCTGGCGGGCACGATGGGCGGCGCGAGCACCGAGATCACGACGGAGAGCACCGACGTCCTGCTCGAAGCGGCGCACTGGAACCCGGCCGCGATCAGCCGCACCGCTCGGCGGCACAAGCTGTTCTCCGAGGCCGCCAAGCGCTTCGAGCGGTTCACCGACCCGCAGCTGTGCCCGGCCGCCGTCGAGCTGGCCGCCCGCCTGCTGCGCCAGTACGGCGACGCCTCGATCCGCCCCGGCCGCACCGACGAGGGCACGATCGAGCCGAACCCGCCGGTCGTCATGCCGATCAACCTGCCCGACCGGGTCGCGGGCGTGAACTACCAGCGCGGCGTCACGGTCCGCCGGCTCACCCAGATCGGCTGCAAGGTCTCGGTGACCACGGGCGACGACGGCACCGGCCTGGTCACGGCGACCCCGCCGAGCTGGCGCGGCGACCTGCGCCAGCCCGCCGACCTCGTCGAAGAGGTCCTGCGGCTGGAGGGGTATGACAGCATCCCGTCGACGCTGCCCGCCGCCCCCGCGGGCCGCGGCCTGACCGACGCCCAACGGCGCGTCCGGGGTGTCTCCCGGGCTCTCGCCGAGTCGGGGTACATCGAGGTGCGCCCGTTCCCGTTCGTCAGCGACACGGTGTGGGACGCCTTCGGCCTGCCGGCGGACGACGTCCGCCGCAACGCGGTCGTGGTCCGCAACCCGCTGGAGGCCGACCGCAACCGGCTGGCCACCACGCTGCTGCCGGGCCTGCTGGACACGCTGCAGCGCAACGTGTCCCGCGGGATGAAGGACGTCTCGCTGTACCACATCGGCCAGGTCGTGCTGCCCGCGCCGAACCCGCTGAAGGTCCCGGACCTCGGCGTCGACCAGCGCCCGACCGACGAGGAGCTGGCGCTCCTCGAAGCGGCGGTCCCGCTGCAGCCCCTGCACGTCGCGGTGGTCCTGTCGGGCAACCGCCGCCGCGCGGGCTGGTGGGGCGGCGGCGAGCAGGCGAACTGGGCCGACGCGGTCCAGGCCGCCCGCACGGTCGCGGAAGCCGCCGGTGTCGAGCTGACGGTCCAGGCGACCGACCTCCCGCCGTGGCACCCGGGCCGCTGCGCCCAGCTCCGCGTCGGCGACTGGCCGGTCGGCCACGCCGGCGAGCTGCACCCCAAGGTCGTCGAGGCCCTCGGCCTGCCGCCGCGGACGGTCGCGATGGAGCTGGACCTGGACGCGATCCCGCTGCCGGACTCCCGGCCCGCCCCGAGCGTGTCGGGTTACCCGCCGGTGCTGCTCGACGTCGCCCTGGTGGCGGCGGCGGACGTCCCATCGGCCGACCTCGCGGCGGTGCTGCGCGAGGGAGCGGGCGAACTCCTCGAGGACATCACGCTGTTCGACGTGTACGCGGGCGAGCAGGTCGGCGAGGGCAAGCGTTCGCTGGCGTACAAGCTCCGCTTCCGCGCGGCCGACCGCACCCTGACGGTCGACGAGGCCACCAAGGCCCGTGACGCGGCAGTGGCCGCGGCAGGCGAGCGCTTCGAGGCGGCCCTGCGCGCCTGACGGAACGCACGACGCTGGTGGAGAGGGGCCGGGCGACCGGCCCTTCTTCGCGTTTCGGCCCGGGCCACTCAACCGATGTGCTTGAGTGCCTCCCTCCGTGACAGTCCGGACAACCCGGGGTGGTCGTCCACGAAGGACCGCACCCAGTCCGGAGCGGTCTTCGCGTACTCCCGCAAAGCCCAGCCGATTCCCTTGCGCAGGAAGAACTCCGGCTCCGCGATCGCCGGTTCGATCGCGCGGGTGAGCAGGTCCGTGTCGGTGTCCTCCTTGGCGCCGACCTGGCAGATGATCGCCGTCCGCCGGCGCCACAGGTCGGCGTCGGCCGCCCAGTTCAGCATCAGCGGCGTGACCCGGGCGCGGTCGGCCCGGAGGATCGGCCCGACCCGGCGGATCGCGAGCTCGTCCACGTAGTCCCACCAGGCCCCGCTGACGATCATTTCCTCGTACATCGGGAGCAGCCCGGCGTCCTGCCACCCGCGGTACGCCCGATATCCGGAAAGGTCGATGGCCGCGTAGCGCTCCTCGCGGAATTCGGCGGTCCGCCACAACTCCAGCACGGTCGATGAATATGTCACCCGATCGGGCAGTATGTGGTCGGCCAGCACCCGCTTCATCAGCGTGCTGCGCTGCGGTTTCGCCACCCCGCGGAACGGCATCGCCGACTTCATGTACGCCTGCATCGCCGGCGCCTTCGCCGGGTCGGCCAGCTTCGCCAGCCCGGTGCGGATCGCCTTGACCAGCCGATCGTCCACGTTCACCCGTCCTCCCCACGCCGTCCGGCGACCCGCAGCGTACTGCCGGCCACCGACAGTTCCGGGGCTCGGCGACGAGCACAGGTACCGACGAAAGGCGGATGGCGGAAGCCGCGTCGGTCGGCGAGATTGTCCAGGGTTGCCGGTAGTTTCGCCGGAATACGGCGAACTCTGTCGAATGCGGATGAAAAGGACGACTGTGAAAAGAATCGTTGCCGCTGTCGCCGCCGCGGGGCTCGCGGCCGGGCTGATGGCCGCCGCGCCCGCCGCGTCGGCGGATCCCGGGGTGCAGTTCACCCCCGCGCCGATCGCCTGGGGGCCCTGCGCGTCGGCGAGCCTCAAGGCCAACGGCGCCGAGTGCGGCTTCCTCGAGGTGCCGATGGACTACGCGAAGCCGGGCGGGGCGAAGGTCTCCGTCGCGGTGTCGCGGATCAAGCACAAGACCGCGCAGTCCCAGGGCATCATGCTGGTGAACCCGGGCGGCCCGGGCGGTTCCGGCCTCGGGCTTTCGGTGCTCGGCAAGTACGTGCCGAACCACGCGGGTGACAACTACGACTGGATCGGCTTCGACCCGCGGGGCGTCGGGTCCAGCAAGCCGTCGATCAGCTGCGACGGGAACTACTTCAGCTACAACCGGCCGGCGTACGTGCCGACCACGCCGCAGCTGGAGAAGACGTGGCTCGCCCGCTCGAAGGGGTACGCCGACGCGTGCCGCAAGAACGGCGAGATCCTCGACCACATCAAGACGACCGACGTCGCGCAGGACATGGACAGCCTGCGCAAGGCGCTGGGCGAGAAGCAGATCAACTATTACGGCTTCTCCTACGGCACCTACCTCGGCCAGGTCTACAGCACGCTGTACCCGAAGAACGTCCGCCGGATGGTGCTCGACGGCAACGTCGACCCGCGGAAGGTCTGGTACGAGGCCAACCTCGACCAGGACGTCGCCTTCGACAAGAACATCAAGATCTACTTCGACTGGCTGGCGTCCTACGACAACGTCTACCACCTCGGCAAGACCGGTGGCGCCGTCGAGAAGCTGTGGTACGACACCCAGCGCAAGCTCGCCAAGAACCCGGCAGGCGGGGTCATCGGCGGTGACGAGTGGACCGACATCTTCCTGCAGGCCGGCTACTACGTCTTCGGCTGGGTCGACATGGCCAAGGCCTTCGACGGCTACGTGCACAAGGGTGACTGGCAGACGCTCAAGGCGCTCTACGACGACTCGAACCCGCCGGGCGACGACAACGGGTTCGCCGTCTACCTCGGCGTGCAGTGCACCGACGTGCAGTGGCCGACCAACTGGAACAAGTGGCGCGCCGACAACTGGATCACCTACTTCAAGGCCCCGTTCGAGACCTGGGGCAACGCCTGGTTCAACGCGCCCTGCGTGTTCTGGCCGGCGAAGGCGGGCAAGCCGGTGAACATCGACGGCAGCAAGGTGGCCGGTGCGCTGCTCATCAGCGAAGAGCTCGACGCCGCCACGCCGTACGCCGGCAGCCTCGAGGTCCGCAAGCGGTTCCCGAAGTCGAGCCTGATCAGCGCGCCGGGCGGCACCACGCACGCCGGTTCGCTGTCCGGGGTGTCCTGTGTGGACGACAAGGTCGCCGACTACCTGGCCACCGGCACCCTGCCGAAGCGCCAGCCCGGCAACCACTCGGACGTCCAGTGCGACCCGGTGCCGGCGCCGGTGCCCGACGGCGCCGCGGCGCAGAAGTCGGACAGCTCCGCGAAGGCGGCCCAGGAGAAGCAGAGCACGCTGGCCCAGCTGCTGCGCTTCTGATCGCAAGTCCCACCCGGTGCCCCGGTCCGGCTCGTCCGGACCGGGGCACCGTCTTGTCCGCCGGTGTCTCATCGTCGCCTCCTCGTGACGGGGTGTGGTTGCCCGGGACGTTAGAGGAGGGGGCCGACAATTTCGGAGCGAAGTCGGCCGTGAGCAGCGCGTGGCCGAAAATTGTCGGGGGTGCGCGCTAGCTTCGGGGCATGTCGATCATCGAACAGCGCCGGAGCGAGATCCGGGCACAGGAAAACACCTACCACATCGTGGTCTCGACCAGGACGGACGTCGACCGCGCCGAACCGACCCCCAAGGTCATGATCACGCTGGAAGCCGGCGGCCCCGGCGGCGAGCCGGTCGCCGAGGGCAGCCTCGACCTGGACGTCGCGGTGGCGGCCACGGTCGCCGACCTGGTCGCGGACGAGCTGCTCTCCGCGACCGGCGCGGCCCGGCCGACCCGGCGAAGATCCGCCGGCCGCCCCGCCCAGCAAGGGCGCCCGTGGAACGACGAACTGGACGCGGAGCTGGAGACCCGCTGGATCGCGGGCGAGAGCGTCGCCGAAATCGCGACGTCCTTCGAGCGCACCCCCGGCGGCATCCGCGCCCGCCTGCCCCGCGTCGGCTGCGACCCGGAGAACCCGGGCTGCTACCTCCCCGTGCCGCCGAGCAGGCGCACGGACCTGGACGGAGGTGAGCCGAACTGACCAGCGGCGGTGGG
>NZ_JAAGNB010000537.1:0-6392 GCF_010550475.1 Amycolatopsis sp. SID8362 | reverse complement strand
CGCCGGCGACGCGCTGGCCATCGACGTCGCCGACGAAGGCCCCGACCTGGGCGAAACCGATCCGTTCGCGACCGCGCCGAGCGACCACGGGATCGGCCTGCCGCTGGCCCGCAGCCTGGCCGAGGCCGAAGGCGGCCGGCTGCGGCTGAGCCGGCCCGC
This sequence comes from Amycolatopsis sp. SID8362, assembly GCF_010550475.1. Classification (NCBI taxonomy): domain Bacteria; kingdom Bacillati; phylum Actinomycetota; class Actinomycetes; order Pseudonocardiales; family Pseudonocardiaceae; genus Amycolatopsis; species Amycolatopsis sp. SID8362. Next base: position 6,233 of record NZ_JAAGNB010000537.1, on the reverse strand, counting down.
CCCGCCCACGTTCACCCTGCTCCTGCCCGCGGCCGAGCATAACGAATCGCCACGATCCGATCCTTCTGTGCAATGAATCACCTGTGATTCATCTGTACGCGCAATGTTCCCCTGTTTTGCCTGCTGGAAACGGCAGATACGGTCGTCGGCATGACTCTGCGAGCCGCGACGGTGCGGCGGAAACCGGTCGCCGACCTCGTCGCCGAAGGTGATCATGGCACGTTGAAGCGGTCACTCGGCCTCGGGCAGCTCACCATGCTCAGCATCGGGGCGACCCTGGGCAGCGGCATCTTCGTCGTGCTCGGCGAAGCCGTCCCGGTGGCCGGACCGGCGGTGGTGCTTTCGTTCGTGCTCGCCGGGATCACCGCGCTGTTCTCGGCGCTCTCCTACGCCGAACTCGCCGGCATGATCCCGCTGTCCGGTTCGTCGTACTCCTACGCCTACGCCACGCTCGGCGAACTCGTCGCCTGGGTCTGCGGCTGGTGCCTGATCCTCGAATACGGCGTCTCGGTGGCGTCGGTGGCCGTCGGCTGGGGCCAGTACGTCAACGAACTGCTGCGGCTGGCCTTCGGCTTCACCATCCCGGACGCGCTGAGCCAGCCGCCGGGCTCGGGCGGCATCGTCAACGTGCCCGCGATCGCCGTCGTGGTCCTCGCGATGGTCCTGCTGCTGTCCGGCGCGAAGGAGAGCGCGCGGGCCAACGCGGTCATGGTCGTGGTCAAGATCGGCACGCTGGTGCTGTTCTGCGCGATCGCGTTCACCGCGGTGCGGGCGAAGAACTTCACGCCGTTCCTGCCGCTGGGGCTGGCCGGGCTGAGCGCCGGCGGGGCCAAGCTCTTCTTCTCCTACATCGGGTTCGACGCCGCCTCGACCGCCGGCGAGGAGGCGAAGAACCCGCAACGCGACCTGCCGCGGGCGATCCTGCTCTCGCTCGGCATCGTCACCGTCCTGTACTGCCTGGTCGCCGTGGCCGCGGTCGGCGCGCTGCCGTGGCAGCAGTTCGACGGCCAGGAAGCCGCGCTGTCGCACGTCCTCGGCGTCGTGTCGGACAACCCGCTCTGGGCCGCGCTGCTGGCCGTCGGGGCGATCGTGGCCATCTCCAGCGTCGTGCTGACCGTCCTCTACGGACAGACGCGCATCCTGTTCGCGATGTCCCGCGACGGGCTCGTGCCGGGCGTGCTGTCCAAAGTGGACGCCAAGAGCGGCGCGCCGCGGGTCAACACCCTGGTGGTGTCCGGCTTCGTCGCCGTGCTGGCCGCGTTCATCCCGCTGGGCAAGCTGGCCGACGCGACCAGCATCGGCACGCTGTTCGCGTTCGGGCTGGTGAACGTCGCCGTCCTGCTGCTGCGCCGCCGCCAGCCGGACCGGCCGCGCTCGTTCCGCGTGCCGTTCTCGCCGGTGACGCCGGTCCTGGGCGTGCTCTGCTGCGCGTACATGATGCTCAGCCTCGACGGCGCCACCTGGGTCGTCTTCGGCGGCTGGATGGCGCTCGGCCTGGTCCTCTACTTCGGTTACGGGATCCGGAAGTCGAGGCTGGCATGAAGGTCGCGATCCACCAGGGCGCGTTCGCCGACCTCCCGGACGTGCTGGCCGGCACCGACGCCGACCTCGTCGTCACGGCCGAGATGGGCACCACCGGCTACCACATCGGCGCGCGCACGCACGAACTCGCCGAGCCCGCCGACGGCCCCACCGCGCAGCGGATTTCCGCACTGGCGAAGGAATCCGGCGTCGCGATCGCCTACGGCTACCCGGAATCCGGCGGCGGGCACGTCTACAACAGCGTCCAGCTCGTCGACGCGACCGGGCGGCGGCTCGCGAACTACCGCAAGACGCACCTGTTCGGCGACCTCGACAAGGCGTGGTTCACCCCGGGCGACGAGCCAGTCGTGCAGGCCGACGTCGCGGGCGTCCGGATCGGGCTGCTGATCTGCTACGACGTCGAATTCCCCGAACTGGTCCGGGCGCACGCGCTCGCCGGCACCGAGCTGCTGGTCGTGCCGACCGCGCTGATGACGCCGTACGAGCTGGTCGCCGACACGCTGGTGCCCGCGCGGGCCTACGAAAGCCAGTTGTTCGTCGCCTACGCGAACCGCTGCGACACCGAGCGGGAGCTGACCTACTGCGGCCGCTCCTGCGTGGCCGCCCCGACCGGGGAAGTCCTGGCCCGCGCCGGATCCGGACCCGAGCTGGTCACCGCCGACGTCACGCGGGAAGCGCTCGCCACGTCCCGCCTCGAGAACACCCACCTGGCCGACCGACGGCCCGAACTGTACCGGGGAACCACCGCATGACCTCCGCCGTCCCGACCGCGATCCACCACGAAGAACCGCCGGGCCGCCCGATCACGATGTTCGGCCCCGACTTCCCGTTCGCCTACGACGACTACCTCGCCCACCCGGCCGGGCTGGGCTCGGTCCCGGCGGAGCGGCACGGCACCGAAGTCGCGGTGATCGGCGGCGGCCTGTCCGGCATCGTCACCGCGTACGAGCTGATGAAGCTGGGCCTGCGGCCGGTGGTCTACGAAATCGACGAAATCGGCGGGCGGCTGCGCACGGTCCGCTTCCCCGGCTGCCCGGACGACGTCGTCGCGGAGATGGGCGCGATGCGCTTCCCGCCCGCGTCGACCGCGCTGTACCACTACATCGACAAGGTCGGCCTCGAGACGACGCCGTTCCCGAACCCCTTGGCGCCCGGGACGCCGAGCACCGTCGTGGACCTGAAAGGACAGAGTCACTACGCGCGCACGCCCGCGGACCTTCCCGGCGTCTACGGCGAAGTCGCCGCGGCGTGGGACCGGACGCTCGCCGAGCACGCGTCCTTCGCCGAGATGCAGACGGCGATCCGCGACCGCGACGCGAAGACGATCAAGCGGCTGTGGAACGAACTCGTGCCGCGGCTGGACAACCAGACGTTCTACGGCTTCCTCTGCGACTCCCCCGCGTTCGCCTCCTTCCGCCACCGCGAGATCTTCGGCCAGGTCGGCTTCGGCACCGGCGGCTGGGACACCGACTTCCCGAACTCCATCCTGGAAATCCTGCGCGTGGTCTACACCGGAGCCGACGACGAGCACCGCAGCATCGTCGGCGGCAGCAGGCAGCTGCCGCTGCGGCTGTGGGAGCACGCGCCGGAAGAGATCGCTTTCTGGCCGGCGGGCACCAGCCTCAGCTCGCTCCACGGTGGACGGCCGCAGCCCGGCGTCGCGCGGCTGCACCGGACGGCGCCGAACAACATCACGGTGACCGACACCGAGGGCCACATCCGGACGTTCCCCGCGGCGGTGTTCACCGCGCAGAGCTGGATGCTGCTGTCCAAGATCGAATGCGACGCCGAGCTGTTCCCGATCGACCACTGGACGGCGATCGAGCGCACGCACTACATGGCGTCGTCGAAGGTGTTCGTGCCGGTCGACCGCCCGTTCTGGCTGGACCGCGACCCGGTGACCGGCCGCGACGCGATGAGCATGACGCTCACCGACCGGATGCCGCGCGGCACCTACCTGCTCGGGTCCGCGCCGGACTCCCCGGCGGTCATCTGCCTGTCCTACACGTGGGCCGACGACTCGCTGAAGTGGCTGCCGCTGTCGGTGTCCGAACGCGTCGAGGTGATGCTGCAGTCCCTGCGCGAGATCTACCCCGGCGTCGACGTCCGGCGGCACATCATCGGCGACCCGGTGACCGTGTCGTGGGAGGCGGAACCGCACTTCATGGGCGCGTTCAAGGCCAACCTGCCCGGCCACTACCGCTACCAGCACCGCCTGTTCACGCACTTCGCGCAGGACCAGCTGGAGCCGCGCTACCGCGGCCTGTTCCTGGCCGGCGACGACGTCTCGTGGACGGCGGGCTGGGCCGAAGGCGCGGTGCAGACGGCGCTCAACGCGGTGTGGGGCGTGCTGCACCACTTCGGCGGCCGCACCGATCCGGTGAACCCGGGACCCGGCGACGTCTTCGACGACCTCGCCCCGATCACGCTCCCGGACTGACCGTGCCCCGATCGTGGCACTGCGTCCGGCAACGTGCGGACCGAGCTGCCCTGCTCAACCCGCCGTGCGACGATGGGAGCATGACCACCGAGCCGGCGCCGAGATGGCGAAGACTGGAACCGGACGAGCGGAAGGAACAGATCTACGCCTGCGCCGCGCGGCTGTTCGGTGATCGTCCCTACTCCGAAGTGTCCACTTCGGACATCGCCGCGGCGGCGGGCGTCGCGCGCGGGCTGATCAACCACTACTTCGGTACGAAACGCGAGCTGTACCTGGAAATCATCCGCCGCGCGCTGACCGTGCCGCGGCTCGCCGTCGAGATCCTCCCGGATGGGCCGCTCGAACTGCGCGCCGACGTCGCCATCGAATGGTTCCTCGACATGGTCACCAGCCAGGAGCGGATGTGGCTGGCCGCGATCGCGCCGGAGGGCATCGGGCGCGACCTCGAAGTGGAACGGATCCTCGAAGAGGCCGACCGCGAATCGGCCGACCGCGTGCTGGAAGCCGTCGGACTGTCGAGCGAAAGCGACCACGGGCCGGAGCTGAACGCGCTCGTGCGCGCGTTCGGCGGGATGGTGAAGGCGGCCGGGCGGGAATGGCTCGTGCGCGGGTCGCTGACGCGGGACCAGGTGCACCTGCTGCTGTCGAAGTCGCTCGTCACCCTCGTCGGCGAGGTCTTCCCGGCGATCCGGGCCGTGCCGCCGGCACCGCGCCAGGGCCGCGAGTAGCTCGTGGACAGACCGGAGCCCCCGACGCCACGAGGGGGAGGAGGGCGCCGAGGGCTCCGGGTCGATGGGCGAACCACCGACGCACGTCCACGGTACGCCGGGGCACTGTCAAGTCGCTGTCAACCCTCAGCTGTCCGCTTCGCGTAGTTCGTCCAGCCGGTGGGCGAGGCCGTCGAGGCAGCGGCCGACCGCGTAGTCGTAGAGCTGGGCGTAGTAGCCCGCGGCGAGGTCGGGATCGCCCATCAGGTCGTGCATCGCGTGACCCAGCTCGGCCATACCCGGCAGGTCGGCCCGCTCGCGGTAGGTCGCGTACTCCTCGGTGTTGTCGATGCGCAGGGCGAGCGCGCCGTCGCGGTCGTCCTCCATCGCGACGAACTGGCACGCGGTCATCAGCAGCAGGTTGTAGGCCAGCACGCTCTCGCGGCCGAACCCCGCACGCAGCAGCACGCCGATGCCGGCGTCGATGCTGCGCGTGGCCGCCTTGACCGACGGGCCGAAGAGCGCGAGCCGCCGCGCGCAGCCCGGGTAGGTCCGCAGCAGGGCACGCAGGCCGGCCAGCAGCTCGGTGAACCACTCGGCCCACGGCAGCTCCTCGTCGGGCAGCTCCAGCAGGCCGACGACGCGGTCGACGACGGCGTTCACCACGGCGTCGCGGTCGCCGACGTGGTGGTAGATCACCGCCGGGTAGGCCTCGACCGCGCGGGCGAGCTCCCGCAGCGTCCAGTTGTCGAGGCCGCGCTCCGCGGTCAGTGCCGTGGCCGCGCTGACGATGCGGTCGGCCGTGAGCGCCGGCAGGCCCGCCGCGGCCCGCGACCGGGGCCGCTGGCCCGTGCCCGAGGTTGAAGGAGGCATGGGGCGTAACGGTAACCGCACCGCCCGTGCCGGTGCCAGCTTCGAACGGGTACGGCAGGATCGGGGGCATGCCACGCGCACAGGCCAACGGTCTCGAGCTCGAGTACGACACCTTCGGCGACCCGGCGGCCCCGCCGCTGGTCCTGGTGATGGGCCTGGGCGCCCAGATGATCACCTGGGAGGACGGCTTCTGCGAGCTGCTGGCGAGCCGCGGGTTCTTCGTCGTGCGCTACGACAACCGCGACGTCGGGCTCTCCACCTGGCTCGACCACCTGCCCGCGCCGGACCTGGCCGCGCTCGCCGCGGGCGACCTGGCGACCGCCCCGTACCTGCTGTCCGACCTGGCCGACGACGCCGTCGGGCTGTTCGACGCGCTCGGCATCGGCCGCGCGCACGTCGTGGGCGCGTCGATGGGCGGGATGATCGTGCAGCAGCTGGCCATCGACCACCCGGACCGGCTGCGGTCCGTCACGTCCATCATGTCGACCACCGGCGACCCGAGCGTCGGCCAGGCCGAGCCGTGGGCGCTGGGCCTGCTGGCGCGGCCGCCGGCGTCGACCCGCGAGCAGGCGCTCGCCGACAGCGTCGAGGGCTACCGGCGGCTCGGCTCCCCCGGCTACCCGGACGACGAGGCGTTCCTGCTGGCCAAGGCCACGCTGCACTACGACCGC
>NZ_JAAGNB010000494.1:0-17455 GCF_010550475.1 Amycolatopsis sp. SID8362 | reverse complement strand
ACGAACGGCTCGGCGTCCCCGGGCCGCCGCCACCAGAGCAGGCCGGACAGCACCAGCTCGCCCGCGGACAGGTACCGTCCGGGGTCGGGCAGCTCCGTGACGTAGATGCGCGTCACGGGCCGGTCGAGCAGCTCGGCCCCGGCTCGCGGGCGCAGCCGCAGGCCGGGCAGGCCCAGCAGAGTTTTCACGGTCGTCATCAGGCTTGTAGGAAAGCACAAACGCCCCCGGGTTCGCTGCTGTGCGTTTCATGCGCCGTGCCGTTGCCGCCCCCGCCCGGTTCGGCGTCTACTGGTCTATCGCCCTTACGAAGGAGCACAGCAGTGGAGTTCCTGCGTCCCACGACGCTCGCCGAGGCCCTCGCCCTCAAGGCGGAGCGGCCGGACGCCGTGCCGATCGCCGGCGGCACCGACGTCATGGTCGAGCTGAACTTCGACCACCGGCGCCCCGACGCCCTGCTGGACCTGACGACGGTCGGCGAGCTGGCCGAGTGGTCCACATCGGACGGCACCGTCCGGCTCGGCGCCGGCGTCCCCTACACCCGCGTGATCACTGAACTGGGTGAATCCGTCCCGGCGCTGGCCATGGCGTCCCGCACGGTCGGCTCGCCCCAGATCCGCAACCGCGGCACGGTCGGCGGCAACCTCGGTGCCGCCTCCCCGGCCGGCGACACGCACCCGGTGCTGCTCGCCCTGGACGCGCGGATCGAGGTGGCCTCCGTGCGGGGGACCCGGATCCTCCGCGCGGAGGATTTCTACGTCGGGGTGAAACGCCACGCCCTCGACCCGGACGAGCTGATCACCGCCGTCCACCTGCCCGCGGACGCCGGTCCGCAGCAGTTCGCCAAGGTCGGGACGCGCAACGCCATGGTCATCGCGGTCTGCTCCTTCGCGCTGGCCCTGCGCGACGGCCGGGTGGGCGCCGCGATCGGGTCCGCCGCGCCGACCCCGCGCCACGCCCGCGAAGCCGAGGAGTTCCTCGCCGCCGAGCTGCCGTGGGGCTCGTCCGAGGCGCTGCCGGACTCCCTGAAGCGCCGCTTCGGCGAGCTGGTCGGCGCGGCCGCGCGGCCGATCGACGACGTCCGGGGCAGTGCCGCGTACCGGAAGCACGCGTTGGGGGTACTGGCGCGGCGTACGTTGACTTGGGCCTGGGAAGACCACCGGACGGGGGAGCGCGCATGCGCCTGAACGTGACGATCAACGGCGAGAAACGCGAGGCCGACGACCTGTGGGAGGGCGAAAGCCTGCTCTACGTCCTGCGCGAGCGGCTCGGCCTCCCGGGCTCGAAGAACGCCTGCGAGCAGGGCGAATGCGGCTCCTGCACGGTCTACCTCGACGACGTCCCGGTCTGCGCCTGCCTGGTCGCGGCCGGGCAGGCCGAGGGCCGCGTGGTCCGCACGGTCGAGGGACTGGCCGACGGCGACACCCTCGACCCGGTCCAGCAGTCCTTTGTGGACGCGGGCGCGGTGCAGTGCGGCTTCTGCACGCCGGGCCTGGTCGTCGCCGCGCACGACCTGCTGAACCGCGTTCCCGATCCGTCCGACGAGGAGATCCGCGAGGCGCTGGCCGGCAACCTCTGCCGCTGCACGGGCTACGAGAAGATCCTCGACGCCGTGCGCGCCGTCGCCAAGGGAGGTGTCGCGTGAGGACGCTCATCGCGAACGCGGCGATCGCCACGGTCACCGGCGAGGAGTACGCGTCCGGCCACGTCGTCGTCGAGAACGACCGGATCGCCGAAGTCGGCGAAGGCGTCTACACCGGCGAGTTCGACGAGCGCGTCGAAGCCGACGGCTGCCTGATCACGCCGGGCCTGATCAACACCCACCACCACCTCTACCAGTGGGCGACCCGCGGGATGGCCGCCGACCACACGCTCTTCGAGTGGCTGGTCGCGCTCTACCCGGTCTGGGGCCGCCTCGACGACGAGATCACGCACGCCGCCGGCACCGCCGGGATGGCCCGCCTGGCGCTGACCGGCTGCACCACCGTCGCCGACCACCACTACGTCTTCCCGCGCGACGGCGGCGACCAGGTCGCGGCGCTGGCCGCGGCCCGGCAGCGGATCGGCGTCCGGCTGCACGTCGTGCGCGGGTCGATGGACCGCGGTGAGTCCGACGGCGGCCTGCCGCCGGACAACCTCGTCGAGTCGACCGAGGACGCGCTGACCGGCACCGAAGCGGCGATCGACCGCTTCCACGACGACTCGGCCGGCGCCCACCTGCAGATCGCCGCGGGCCCGTGCTCGCCGTTCTCGGTCACCGAACGGCTGATGTCCGGCGCGGCCGAACTCGCCCGCCGCAAGGGCGTCCGGCTGCACACCCACCTCGCGGAGACCGACGACGAAGAGCGCCAGTGCCTCGCCGAGGCCGGCTGCACGCCAGCCGAGTACGCCGACAAGCTCGGCTGGCTCGCCGACGACGTCTGGCTCGCGCACACCATCCACCTCGCGCCCGACGCGATCCGCCGGTTCGGCGCGACCGGCACCGGCTCGGCGCACTGCCCGACGTCCAACGGCCGCATCGGCGCCGGCATCGCCCCGGTCCGCGACCTGCTCGACGCCGGGGTCGCGGTCGGCCTCGGCGTCGACGGGGCCGCGTCCAACGAATCCGGCGGCCTCGGCGAAGAACTGCACCAGTCGCTCCTGCAGGCGCGCCAGCGTGGCGGGCCCCGCGGCCTGACCACGCGGGAAGCGCTGTGGATGGGCACGATGGGCGGCGCCCGCTGCCTGGGCCGCGCGGACGACCTGGGCTCGATCGAGCCCGGCAAGCTCGCCGACCTGGCCGTCTGGGACCTGACCGGGCTGAACTACGCGGGCATCACCGACCCGGTCGCGGCACTGGTGCTCGGCACGACCCCGCCATTGCGCCGGCTGTTCGTCGGCGGCAAGGCCGTCGTCGAGGACGGCGCCCTGCGCGAAGCCGACGAATCCGCCATCGCCCGCGAGCTGGCGGCCGCGAGCGCCCGGTTGAGGGAGGCCAGATGACCACCACCGTCAGCACGCAGGCGGTCGACGGCGTCGGCACGTCGCCACGACGCCCCGACGGCACGGTCAAGGTCCGCGGCGAGTTCGCGTACTCCTCGGACCTGTGGCACGAGGACATGGTGTGGGGCGTGACGCTGCGCAGCCCGCACCCGTACGCGCGGATCACCTCGATCGACATCACCGAAGCCCTGGCCGTGCCGGGCGTCTACGCGGTGCTCACACACGAGGACGTCCCCGGCGTGAACCGGTACGGCCTGGAGCACGCCGACCAGCCGGTGCTCGCGTCCGAAGTCGTGCGGTACCAGGGTGAACCGGTCGCGCTCGTCGCGGCCGACCACCCGGAGACCGCGCGCCGCGCGATGAAGCGGATCGTCGTCACCTACGAAGAGCTGGAGCCGGTCACGGACTCCGAAGCGGCCGTCGCGGGCGAAGGGCCTTCGCTGCACGACGGCGGCAACGTCGTGCGGCACGTGAAGATCCGCCGGGGACCTCAGGACGCCGTGGCCGACGTCGTCGTCTCGGGCGTCTACGAGGTCGGCATGCAGGACCAGGCCTTCCTCGGCCCGGAGTCCGGGCTCGCCGTGCCGGACACCGAGGGCGGCGTCGACCTGTACGTCGCGACGCAGTGGCTGCACGTCGACCAGCAGCAGATCGTCGCCGCGCTCGGCCTGCCGGTGGAGAAGGTGCGGCTCACGCTCGGCGGCGTCGGCGGCGCGTTCGGCGGGCGCGAGGACCTGTCGATGCAGGTCCACGCGTGCCTCCTCGCGCTGCACACCGGCAAGCCGGTGAAGATGGTCTACAACCGCGAAGAGTCCTTCTACGGCCACGTGCACCGCCACCCGGCGAAGATGTACTACGAGCACGGCGCCACGTCGGACGGCCGGCTGGTGTACGTCCGCACGCGGCTGTACCTCGACGGCGGCGCGTACGCGTCGTCCACGGGCGCGGTGGTGGCGAACGCCGCGACCCTCGGCGTCGGTCCGTACAAAGTGGACAGTGTGGCCGTCGACTGCTGGGGCACGTACACGAACAACCCGCCGTGCGGCGCGATGCGCGGGTTCGGCGCGGTGCAGGCGGCGTTCGGCTACGAGTCCCAGATGGACAAGCTCGCGGCCGCCTGCGGCCTCGAGCCGGTCGAGATCCGCGTCCGCAACGCCATGAGCGAGGGCGACCTGATGCCGACCGGCCAGGCCGTCGACGCGGAAGCCCCGGTCGCCGAGCTGCTCGGACTGGTGCGGGACAAGCCGCTGCCGCCCGAGCGGCCCTTCGACCTGCGGCACATGCCGGGTGGCGTCTCGAACACGACCCACGGCGAAGGCGTCGTCCGCGGGGTCGGGTACGCCGTCGGGATCAAGAACGTCTGCTTCTCCGAGGGCTTCGACGACTACTCGACGGCTCGCGTGCGCCTGCAGCTGGTCGGCGGCGAGCCGGCGGCGACCGTGCACACCGCGGCCTGCGAGGTCGGCCAGGGCCTGGTGACGATCATGCAGCAGATCGTCCGGACCGAGCTGGGCGTCGACCAGGTCACGGTCCTGCCGATGGACACCTCGATCGGCAACGGCGGCTCGACGTCGGCGTCGCGCCAGACGTACGTCACCGGCGGCGCCGTCCAGGCCGCCTGCGGTGCGGTGCGCGCGAAGCTGCTGGCCCGGTTCGACCGCAAGACGCGCATCGTCGGCGGCAAGCTCGTCGCGGCCGACGGCCAGGTGCTCGCCGGACTGGTGGACGTCCTCGGCGACGACGTCTACGACGAGACCGTGGAGTGGCGGCACCGGCCGACGTCCGCGCTGGACCCGGAAACCGGGCAGGGCACCGCCCACGTGCAGTACGCGTTCGCCGCGCACCGGGCGGTCGTCGACGTCGACACCGAGCTGGGCCTGGTGAAGGTGGTCGCGCTCGACTGCGCGCAGGACGTCGGCAAGGCGCTGAACCCGCAAGCGGTGCTGGGCCAGATCCAGGGCGGTTCGGCGCAGGGCCTCGGGCTCGCGGTGATGGAGGAGATCCAGACCTCCGGCGGGAAGATCCGGAACCCCTCCTTCACCGACTACCTGATCCCGACGGTCCTGGACATGCCGCCGATGAGCATCGACGTCCTGGAGCGCCCGGACCCGCACGCGCCGTACGGCCTGCGCGGGGTCGGCGAGCCGCCGACGATCTCGTCGACCCCGGCGATCGTGGCGGCGATCCGGGCCGCGACCGGGCTCGCGCTGACCCGCGTCCCGGTGCGGCCGGAGCACCTGACCGCTACCTGAGCTGCCAGTTCTGGTTGGCGTCGTCGTTGCAGCCCCACAGTTCGAGCTGGACGCCGTTGACGTTGCCGGCGGGCTTGTCCCCGCCGGTGACGTCGACGCACAGCCCGGCCTGGGTGATCGAGCCGTCCGGGTTGAGCTTGAACTTCTGGTTCGCGCCGCCGTGGCAGGTCCAGACGATCAGCTTCGTCCCGGCGGTGGAGCTGCCGCCGTCGGCGTCGAGGCAGAGGCCGTTGGCCTTCAGCTCACCGGCACTGGTGAACGTCCAGGACTGGTTGGTGCCGCCGTCGCAGTCCCAGATGTCGACCTTGGTGCCGGGCGTGGTGACGTTGCCGTTGATGTCGATGCAGCGCGCCGACGACGCGCCCTGCAGCGGCCGGGCGGTGCTGCTGCCGCTCGCGTTCGCCTTGACGCGGTAGATCACCGTGCCGTGCGAGGGCACGGCGGCGCTGATCGCGCCGGTGCTCGTGGTCTGCTCCTTCGACCACAGGTTGGTCAGCCGGTAGCTGGACGCGGCGGGCAGCCCGGCCGCGGCCGTCGTCGTCGAGACGGTCTGCATCGTGCTGTTCTCGTTGAACAGCACCACGGCCACGTCGCCGTCGGACAACGGCTTCGCCAGGACGTCCAGGCCGCCGGACGAGGAGATCCGCTTGGCCTGCTTGCCGAGGGAGTCCTGGTCGACGGCGATGACGTCGGAGTTGAGGTACGTCGAGAAGGTGGCGACGCTGGCGCTGCGGAGGTCGGCGCCCGCGATCAGCGGCGCGGCCATCGCGGCCCAGAGCGTGAAGTGGGCGCGGTCCTCCTGGAAGTCCATGCCGTCGCCGACTTCGAGCATGTCCGGGTCGTTCCACGCGCCGGGCTTCGCGGCGGCCGCGAGACCGACGTTCTGGCGGTAGATCGAGTCGATGCTGCCCCAGTTGTTGGTGATGTCCCCGGTGGTGCGCCACAGGTTGCCGACGTCCGGTGCCCACGTCGACGGGCTGAAGTTGCCCCATTCGCAGATGCTGTAGGCGATCGGGCGGCCGGTGGCCTTGAGCGCGTCGCGCATCGCGGAGTAGCGGCGGACGTAGTCCTGCTGGGTCTCCCCGGCGGGGCTGCCGCAGTTGTCGTACTTGAGGTAGTCGACGCCCCAGCTCGCGAAGCTGTTCGCGTCGGTCTGCTCGTGCCCGAGGCTGCCGGGGTAGTGCTGGCAGGTTTCGGTGCCCGCGCTCTCGTAGATCCCGAACTTCATCCCGCGCGCGTGGATGTAATCGCCGAGCGCCTTGAGGCCGCTGGGGAACTTGGCCGGGTCGGCGACGAGGTTGCCCGCGCCGTCCCGGCTGCGCGTCATCCAGCAGTCGTCGAGGTTGACGTAGGTGTAGCCGCGGTCGCGCATCCCGGAGCTGACCATCAGGTCGGTGGTCTGCTTGACCAGCGTCTCGTTGATGTTGCACTCGAAGGTGTTCCAGGTGTTCCAGCCCATCGGCGGCGTGCGCAAGAGACCGTTTTCGAGGGCATCGGCGGGTGGGCTCGCGAGGCCGATGGCGGCTACGGCGGTGGCGAGGACGGCGAGGACACGGCGCATGGCAGCTCCAACCGACAGCGGTGGGGGAGGAGGAGAAGTGCAGCTTCCGTGTCCCCCGCTGTGCGGTCAAGCGCCATCTTGAGTATTTGTGTTGGATTCCAGACTAAAGTTGTGCGTTCTCGTTGAGAAGCCGGCGGGCGACGTCGACGGTCGCCGCGCCGGCGACGGCCATCGCCTCGGTGTCGCGCAGCGAGCGGCAGAGCACGAACGCGCCCTCGAGGTTGTTGACGGCGGTGATCGTCAGCGTCCGGGCCGCTTCGGTGCCGATGCCGAACTTCGCGAACTTCTCGGTGCCGGCGTCGATCCACGCGGTGAAGACTTCGGCGGTGGCCTGGCGCAGCGGTTCGTTGGTGCTCGCGACTTCCAGCGCGACGGTCGCGATCGGGCAGCCTTCGACGTAGTCGGTGGCTTCGAGGGTCGCGATCCCGGCGGCGAAGAACGACTCGATCCCGCTGATCAGGTCGGGCGCGGGCGCGATGAAGAGGTCGAAGAGCTGGATGTAGGCGAGCCCGGACGTGCGGATGACCTCCTGGCCGAGCTGCTCCTTGCCGCCGGGGAAGAAGTGGTAGAGCGACCCGAACGGCGCGTTCGCCTCCGAGACGATCTGCTTGAGCCCGGTGCCGGTGTAGCCGTTGCGCCGGAACAACTCCGCGCCGGCGGCCATGATGCGTTCCTTGGTCCCTGCCACCCCGTCACGATACGCCCGGATTGATAGAGCGTTCTATCAATCCGGGCGCCCGCCGCTAGTGGAGGTCCCAGGCCGGGCCCGGGTCCTCGGCGTCGTCGCGCAGGATGGTGCCCTCGATCAGCCCGTACGGCCGGTCCGCCGCGTAGAACACCTCGTTGTCGTTCTTCAGCCCGAACGGGCTCAGGTCGACCAGGAAGTGGTGCTTGTTCGGCAGCGACAGCCGGACCTCGGCGACCTCGTCGCGGGCCTCCAGTACCGCCTGCCCCATCGCGTACAGCGTCTGCTGCAGCGAAAGGCTGTGCTTCGTCGCGAACGTCTCCAGCATCAGCCGCCTGATCTCGCGGTGGCTCTCGGCCCAGTCGACGTCGACGCCTTCGTAGCGCCACTTCGCCGTGACGGCGGTGGCGAGGATGCGGTCGTCGGTCTCGGCCAGCGTCGTGTACTGGTCGCGGGGGAAGCCGTGGAACTCCGAACCGGTGGACTTGAGCAGGGTCAGGCCGTCGATGCCGGACACCACCCACGCGCGCTCGCCCTGGACCGTCACCGCGGTCGTGCGCCGTTCGTCGCCGGAGCGGCTGAACGCGTGGTCGTGCGGGGCGCCGCCGACCGCGATCCGGTCCCAGCCGTGCTCGTCGATCTTGACGCGCGCGCCGGTGATGTTCTCCTGCGTGCCGACGAAGTGGCGGGCCAGGCGCAGGCCGAAGTCCTCGATCTCGCCGACCGGCGCCTCCTTCGCGAAGGCGTACACGGTGTTCTTCTGCGTGTCGGTCGCGAGCACGCCGGCGTTGTCGCCGGTCAGGTGCGTCGCGGCCAGCTCACCGCGCAGCGACGTCGACACGGTGAGGTCCTTCAGGTGGTGCACGGGGCCGTCGCGGCGCACCGTCACCAGGCGGACCTCCGCCTTGCCGTACTGGTTGGGGCCCAGGGTGATGGCCACGGTCAGCTCCCTCGGTAGGTCGAATGGGCGAACGGGCTGAGCAGGAGCGGCACGTGGTGGTGCGAGGTGCCGTCGAGGATCCGGAAGGTCAGGGTGACCTCCGGGAAGAACGCGTCCGGGCCCAGGTAGGCGCCGGTGTCGAAGACCAGGCGGTAGACGCCGGGCTCGAGGGTTTCGGGGCCGAGGTCGCGGATGCGGCCGTCGTCGTCGGTGCGGCCGTCGGCGATCGGCTTCCCTTCGGCGGTCTCGAACCGGACGGCGATGCCCGGCGCGGGGCGTCCCTTCGCCGTGTCGAGGACGTGGGTGGTCACGAGGCTCACGCGGTCACCGCTTTCGCGAGTCGGAGTTCGGCGATCTTGAGGAGTTCGCGCCCGGCGACGGCCAGTTCGGTCGCGGGGTCGTTGTCCAGGCGTTCCCGGAGGATCCGCAGCAGCTCGTCGCCGCTGCGGCCGCTGGCGCAGACGAGGTAGACGTGCCCGAACTTGGCTTCGTACTCGGCGTTCGCCGCGGCGAACGCGTCGGGATTGTCCACACCGGACTGTTCGGAGCGTGCGAAGCCGCCCGCGGGCTTCTCCCCGATCCGCGGGTGCGCCGCCATCGCCTGCCGGATCTCGTCGCTGCTCAGCGGCACGTCGGCAGCGGCCTTCAGCGCGTCGACGTCGGCGTACGGGCGCCCGGCCAGCACGGCGTCGACCCACCGCGGCACGGCGAGGCACTCCGTCAGCAGCGGGCGGACGTCGGTGGTGTTGAACTCGGTGAGCAGCACGGCCTGACCGTACGTCGGCCCCGGAGTTCCGTCAACATTTTGTTGAAAGCGCTGGTCAGTCCGCTTCCCGGTTGAGGTAGTTGTAGACCGTGAACCGGGTGACCCCCAGCGCGTCGGCCACCGAGGAGACCGATTTCCGCAGGCCGAAGGCGCCGCGTTCCCGCAGGAGCCGGACCGCGCGCTGCTTGCCGGCGCGGTCGAGTTCGCCGAGCTTGGCGCCCAGTTCGCGTTCGACGTCGGCGATCAAACGGGCCAGCGCGTCGTTCAGCTCGACCGCGGGTGCGCCCCGGTCGTCGTCGGCCCGGCGCAGCTGCAGCGTGACGCGGGTGGCGCCGCCCTCCAGTGCGGCTTTCGCGATCGCCGGGAGCGCGTCGTACAGCTCCTTCGCCTCGCCCCTCGCGAGCGTCCCGAGCGGCCCGAAGTCGGTCTCCAGTCCCGCTTCCGCGGCGGCGTCCCGCGCGGCGAGCGCGTGCTCGGGCGGCGAACCTTCGCCGTGGAACGGTTCGCTGGTGAACTCCGCTTCAAGCCGCACGAAGATGACCGTAACGCGCGAGCTCTGTCGTTGACGAGCGGCGCGCGCCGTGGTTACTGTCGTTGTGCGAAACCGTCTTTCCGTTCTGTGGAATCGATGGTGCTCATCCTCCCGGCGAAGGGCTTTCGGATGGATCTTGTGGTGCGCGCAGCCCGGGCCGTGACGGCCGCGGGCGAGGTTCCGGTGACGCTCGGCGTCGACGGCGGCCGGATCGTCGCGGTCGAACCCGGCGGCGCCGCGCTGTCCGGCGACCGCGTCCTCGACCTCGGCGGCGACGTCGTGCTGCTGCCGGGACTCGTCGACACGCACGTCCACGTCAACGACCCCGGCCGCGCCGAGTGGGAAGGCTTCGAGACGGCCACCCGCGCGGCCGCCGCGGGCGGGGTGACCACGATCGTGGACATGCCGCTGAACAGCCTGCCGCCGACCGTCGACGTCGCCGCGCTGGACGTCAAGCGCAAGTCGGCGGCCGGCCGGGTGCACGTCGACGTCGGCTTCTGGGGCGGCGCGATCCCGGGCAACGTCACGGATCTCCGTGGCCTGCACGACGCCGGCGTCTTCGGGTTCAAGTGCTTCCTGCTGCACTCGGGCGTCGACGAGTTCCCGCCGCTCGACCCGGCCGGGCTCGACGAAGCGTTGCGGGAGCTGAGTTCCTTCGACGCGCTGATGATCGTCCACGCCGAAGACGCGCACGAGATCGACTCGGCGCCGGAGCCGCACGGCGGTCGCTATGTCGACTTCCTGCACTCGCGGCCGCGGGAGGCGGAGAACCTCGCGATCACGCACGTGATCGACGCGGCCCGCCGGAACTCCGCGCGGGCGCACATCCTGCACCTGTCCTCTTCGGACGCCCTGCCGCTGATCGCCGCGGCGCGCCGCGACGGCGTGGCGCTGACCGCGGAAACCTGCCCGCACTACCTGAGTTTCGTCGCCGAGGAGATCCGCGACGGCGCGACGCAGTTCAAGTGCTGCCCGCCGATCCGCGAGGCGGCCAACCGCGAGCGGCTCTGGCAGGGGCTCGCCGACGGCGTGCTCGACACGATCGTCAGCGACCATTCGCCGTGCACGCCGGAGCTGAAACGCTTCGACAGCGGGGACTTCGGCGAGGCGTGGGGCGGCATTTCCAGCCTGCAGCTGGGCCTGCCGGCGATCTGGACTCAGGCGCGCCAGCGCGGCTTCGCGCTCACCGACGTCGTCCGCTGGATGGCCGAGCGCCCGGCGGCGCAGGCCGGGATGCGGCGCAAGGGGCACCTGGCCGTGGGCTACGACGCCGACTTCTGCGTGTTCGCGCCGGACGAGGCGTTCGTGGTCGACGTCGCGAAACTGAAGCACCGCAACCCGGTGAGTGCCTACGACCGCCGCCCGCTGGCCGGCGTCGTGCGCTCGACGTGGCTGCGGGGCACCGAAATCACCGGCGACGCGCCGCACGGCGAGCTGCTGACCCGGGGGAACTGCTGAAATGGAGGCTCTCGTGTCCGACCGTCCTGAGTGGACAGAACTGCCCGACCTCGCGTCCCGGCGCTTCGGCGGGACCGTGATGTGGGCGACCGACGAGCTGTTCGCCGAGAAGGAGAACCTGGTCAACCCGTGGGTCCCGGCGCACCGTGCGGAGACGTTCGGCCCCAAGGGCCAGGTCTACGACGGCTGGGAGACCCGCCGCCACCGCGAACCGGGCGACGACCAGGCCGTGCTCCGGCTCGGCCTGGCGGGCACGGTCACCGGCGTCATCGTCGACACGGCGTTCTTCAAGGGCAACTACCCGCCGTTCGTCTCGGTCGAAGCGGCGTCGGTCCCGGGCTACCCGTCGGCGGCCGAGCTGGCCACGGCCGACTGGGACGTCCTGGTCGACCGCGCCCCGGCCGCGGGCCACACGGAAAACTTCTACACGGTCAACGGTTCCCGCCGCTACACGCACGTGCGCCTGACGCAGCACCCGGACGGCGGCGTCGCCCGCCTGCGCGTCCACGGCGTGCCGATCCCGGACCCGGACCTCCTGGATCTGGACGCGCTCGACCTGGCGGCACTGGAGAACGGCGCCGTCGTCACCGGCTGCAGCAACAAGTTCTACTCATCGCCGAACAACCTGCTGTCCCCGGGCCTGGCCGCGCACCAGGCGGAGGGCTGGGAGACGGCCCGCCGCCGCGACGACGGCAACGACTGGGTGACCCTGCGCCTGGCGGGTGCGGGCCACGTCCGGTTCGCGGAGCTGGACACGAGCAACCTCAAGGGCAACGCCCCGGGCTGGGCGTCGGTCAGCGGCCGCGACACCTACGGCGAGTGGGTCGACCTGCTCCCGAAGACCCGCCTGCAGCCGGACACCCGCCACCGCTTCGCCCTGAAGGACGGCCCGGAGGTGACGGAAGCCCGCCTGGACATCTACCCGGACGGCGGCCTCGCGCGGTTGCGGCTCTTCGGACGGCTCACGGAAGCGGGCCGGACGAACCTCAAGGCGCGGTTCGCGAAGACGCGTTAGTCGTTCGCGCCCGGGCGGTTGAGGTAGGCCGAGGCCAGCGACAGGACGCATGCGCAGCCCACGATCGCGCTGACCCACCACGGCAGGCCGGTCACGATGCTCCAGACGAAGCCCGCCGCCGCCAGCAGGGCGACGAGGAGGTTGCGGAACTGGAGCGGGGTCGGCTTGGCCATGTCGCCAGCCTCTCACGGCCTGCTCAGACGTCCGCGTGCTGCCCGGGTTCGAGGAGCACCAGGCGGTCGGCCAGCCCGGCCGCCTCGAACGCCTTCCGCAGCACGTCGGGGCCTTCGCTGAAGTGCTGCCAGCCGCGGAAGTGCAGCGGGACGATCTTCTCCGCGTCGAGCACCTTCGCGGCTTCGGCGGCGTTCTCGCTGGTCAGGGTCAGGGGAGCGCCGTCGAAGAGGACTGTCCGGGCGGCGCCGGCGAAGAGCACCGCGATGTCGACGTCGAACCGCGCGGCGATCTCGCGCACGAGGTCGACCGACGCGTTGTCGCCGCTGACGTACACGGTCGGGAGGCCGTCGCCGGTCAGGACGAAGCCGGTGACGTCGCCGGTGAACCGCTCGGCGCCTTCGGGGCCGTGCAGCGCGGGGACGGCGGTGACGGTCAGCGGCCCGACCTGCGTCGCTTCCCACGGCGCCAGGCCCTTCGCCGTCCCGCCGAGCCGGGCGGCACCGGCGGGCGTGATCAGCGTCAGCGGCACCGTCGCGAGGTACGCGCGGCCGCGGTCGTCGAGGTTGTCGGGGTGCTGGTCGTGGGACAGCAGCACGGCGTCCACCGCGCCGACCGCCTCCTCGGACAGTGCCGAGTCCTCGGTCTTGACCAGCACGCGCTCGCCGACGGGGTGGTCGCCGGGCGCGTCGAAGGTCGGGTCGGTGAGCAGCCGGACGCCGCCCAGCTCCAGCAGGGCGGTCGGGCCGCCGGAAAACGTGATCCCCAGTGTCATACCCGGGCCAACACCGGGAACGCCCGTTCTCTTCCCGGCTAGGGAGCGGACTGCCGCCGCGAGCTGATCACGCCGGTGTTGAACCCGGCCAGGTGCAGCCCGCCGGCGAAGCGCGCGTGCTCGATCTTCACGCACCGGTTCATCACGACGTCGAGCCCGGCCTCTCGCGCCCGGTCGGCCGCCGGCTCGTGCCACAGCCCGAGCTGCAGCCACAGCGTCCGCGCGCCGGCGTCGACGACCTCCTCGGCGACCTGCGGCAGGTCGTCGTGCTTGCGGAACACGCTGATCAGGTCGAGTTCGCCGGGGACGTCCTTGAGCGACGCGTAGACCGGCTTCCCGAGCAGCGTGTCGAGCCGCGGGTTGACGAAGTTGACCTCGTAGCGCGTCGAGGACAGCAGGTAGGTCGCGACGAAGTAGCTGGGCCGCGCCGGGTTGGCGGACGCGCCGACCAGCGTCACCGACTTCGTCCGGTTCAGGATCGCGCGCCGCTCGACCGCGCCGACGTCGTAGCTCATCCGGCCACCGCCTTGCCGAGCGCCTGGTCGAGGTCCCAGAGGATGTCGTCGGTGTCCTCCAGGCCGATGGACAGCCGGATCAGGTCGGGCCCGACGCCCGCGGCCGCGAGCTGCTCCTCCGACAGCTGCGCGTGCGTCGTCGACGCCGGGTGGATGACGAGCGACCGCGCGTCCCCGACGTTCGCCAGGTGCGACAGCAGCTCCACCGACTCGACGAACTTCTCGCCCGCCGCGCGGCCGCCGTCGATGCCGAAGGAGAACACCGCGCCGGGCCCGGCGGGAAGGTACTTCTTCGCCAGCTCGTGGTGCGGGTGCGACGGCAGCCCGGCGTAGGACACCCAGGCCACGCGCGGGTCGGCTTCGAGGTGCTCCGCGATCGCTTTCGCGTTGGCGACGTGCGCGTCCATCCGCTGCGGCAGCGTCTCGATCCCTTGCAGCAGCAGGAAAGCCGAGTGCGGCGAGAGCACCGCGCCGATGTCCCGCAGCTGCTCGGCGCGCAGCCGGGTGCAGAAGGCGTACTCGCCGAAGTTCTCCCAGTAGCGGAGGCCGCCGTAGCTGTCGACGGTCTCGGTCATCCGCGGGAACTTCCCGTTGCCCCAGTCGAACTTCCCGGATTCGACGACGACCCCGCCGAGCGTCGTCCCGTGGCCGCCGAGGAACTTCGTCGCCGAGTGCAGCACGATGTCGGCGCCGTGCTCGATCGGGCGGCACAGGTACGGCGTCGCCAGCGTGGCGTCGACCACCAGCGGGATGTCGTGGGCGTGGGCCAGGTCCGCGAGCGCGGCGAGGTCGGCGATGCCGCCGCCGGGGTTGCCGATGACCTCGGTGTAGAGCAGCCGCGTCCGGTCGGTGATCGCGGCGGCGTAGGCGTCGATCCCGCCGCTGACGAACGTCGTCTCGACGCCGAAGCGCCGGAGCGTCCCGGTGAGCTGGGTGACGGTCCCGCCGTAGAGCCCGCTCGCGGACACGATGTGGTCGCCGGCCTCGGTGAGCGCGCTGAAGGTGAGGAACTCCGCGGCCTGCCCGCTCGCGGTCGCGACCCCGCCGATGGCCCCTTCGAGACTGGCGACGCGCTCCTCGAACGCGGCGACGGTCGGGTTCCCGATCCGGCTGTAGACGTTCCCGTACTTCTGCAGCGCGAAGAGGTTGGCGGCGTCGGCCGCGTCCTCGAACACGAAACTGGTGGTCTGGTAGATCGGCACGGCCCGCGCGCCGGTCGCCGGATCGGGCGTGCCGCCGGCGTGCAGGGCGCGGGTGCGGAAGCCCCAGGTGCGTTCGCTCATCGGTGCTCACGGTAACCGCAGGTTCGGCCGTCCGGTCAAGTTTCCCAGCGCGTGAGCGAGGCTACCCTTCGTGCGTGACGGTGCGCTGGAGCCTGACGATCGACTGCGCGGAACCCCGCGAGCTGGCGAAGTTCTGGGCGGTGGCCCTCGGCTACATCGAGCGCCCGCCCCCACCGGGCTTCGCGAGCTGGGAAGCGTGGTTCGAGCGCCAAGGCGTCCCCGAGTCGGAGTGGGACGACGGCGCGTACCTGAGCGACCCGGAGGGCGTCCTGCCAGGCCTGAGCTTCCTCAAGGTCCCCGAGGGCAAGACCGCGAAGAACCGCCTCCACCTGGACGTCCAGGCCGGCGGCGGCCGCGAGGTCCCGTGGGAGCGGCGCTGGGAACGGGTCGCCGAAGCCATCGCCCGGCTGACAGCGGCGGGCGCGACGGTGCTGCGGGAGCACACGCTGGACGGGCGGCCGGACCACTTCGTGCTGGCGGACCCGGAGGGCAACGAGTTCTGCGTGCTGTGAGCGGGGTCATGCCCGTTCCGGTCACATCGCCCGCCGCCACGGGGTCTACTCCTCGAGACACCCGGGCGAGAGGAACAACCGTGGACGCGCTGACCGAGCGGTTCGAGCGGGAGCGGCCGCGGCTGCGCGCGGCCGCCTACCGGATGCTGGGCTCGGCCGCCGAAGCCGACGACGCCGTTCAAGAGGCCTGGCTGCGGTTCCACCGCACGAGCGCCGCCGAGATCGACAACGTCCCCGCCTGGCTGACGACCGTGGTCGCGCGCGTGTGCCTTTCGGCGCTGCGGGCGCGGCGCAACCACCCCGAGGAGGCCCTCGACGGGCAGCCCGAGCCCGACGACGAGCGCCGCGATCCCGCGCAGGAGGCCGAGCTGGCCGACGAGGTCGGGCTGGCGCTGCTGGTCGTGCTCGACACGCTGGCCCCGGCCGAGCGGGTCGCGTTCGTGCTGCACGACATGTTCGCCGTGCCGTTCGACGAGATCGCCCCGATGCTGGGCAAGACGCCGGCCGCGACCCGGCAGCTCGCGAGCCGCGCCCGCCGCCGGGTCAAGGGCGGGACCGCCGCTGAGGACCTGCCGAGGCGGCGCAAGGTCGTCGAGGCGTTCCTGGCGGCGTCGCGCGGCGGGGACTTCGAGGCGCTGCTCGCCCTCCTCGACCCGGAGGTCGTCCTGCACGCCGACCGGTTCGTCGGGCCGAGCCCGGCGCCGATCGTGCTGCGCGGGGTCGAGAGCGTCCGTCGCGGCGCGATCCTGGCGTCCGAACGGGCCCGCGCGAGCGAGCTGGCCCTGGTCGACGGCGCGCCCGGCCTGCTCATGGTCCGCGAGGGACGGCTCGCGGTGGTCCTCGCGTTCCAGGTCGACGGCGACCGGATCAAAGGCATCGAGGTCATCGCCGACCCCGACCGGCTGGCGAAGCTCGAGCTGGCCGTTATCGGCTGAGCGCGGCGCGAAGCCGGGCGTCGCGCTCGGCGGGTGTCTGACGCGGGCAGCTCACGCACTTGGGGTTGCCGACCTCGTAGATCAGGCAGCACGACGCCCGTCGCACGGCGGGGGTACGCCCGACGTGCACGAACCGCGGCTTCGGCAGCCCGAGCCCGATCGCGGCCACCAGCGGTTCGGCCAGCGCGAGGGCCCGCGACGGATCGGGCGTCCAGAGCAGCCGGTTGCCGATCGAGTCGGTCGCGATGGCGCCCAGCGCACGCTCCCGGGCCCCGCTGACCTCGGCGATGGTGGCGATGGCGGTGCCGAGCGCCGTATTGAGGGCCGCGCCCAGCTCGGGCAGCCCGCCGGCCAGGGGACGCGTGGAGCGCGCCCCCAGGAACCGGCCGTCGGCGACGAGGTCGATCTCCACGGCGTCGAGGGAGGGGTCGACCAGCCGCCCGGCGACCAGGCCTTCCACCGCCGGCGCCACCAGCACCGACGAGAGCGAGTACCACCAGATCGTGCCCAGCACCTCCGGCCGCGCGCACCCGTACAGCTTCGCCGCGCCGCCGATGCGGGCCCGGACCCACTCCGCGTCCGCGAGCCGGGTCGCGGGGGCGGTCCAGTCGGGCTTCACCCCTTCACCCTCCCAGACGCCGGTACGTCGACACCGTGAACGAGACCGTCACCACCTGGGGCTCGCTCAGCGTGTCCAGCCGCGCCCGGCGGTCGCCCCGGTCCAGGTGGAACGCCGCCGGGCCCATCTCGACCACCTGGCGCACCTGCCGCGGCGACAGCTCGATCTCCTGCCGGACCTCCGTGCGGCCGGTCCGGCCGAAGTACTCGCCGAGCGTGCCGTCCAGGCGTTCGTCCTTGCGCTCGTCCACCGCCAGCACCAGGTCGCCCAGCTCGCGCAGGTGGTCCGGGCCCGGGGCGGCCACGACCAGCAGGCCGCCGGGGCGCAGGACGCGGTGGAACTCCGGCCCGTTGCGCGGCGCGAAGACGTTCAGCACGACCGACGCCACCTCGTCGCCCACCGGCCACGGCTCCCACAGGTTCCACACCGCCGCGCCCAGCCGGGCGTGCGCGCGAGC
>NZ_JAAGNB010000444.1:0-6144 GCF_010550475.1 Amycolatopsis sp. SID8362 | reverse complement strand
CGACGCCCTCGCCCTGGCCGGCACGGAGCCCGAACGCGCCCACCTGCGCCGCCGCCTCGCCGAGGTCGCCAAGCCGTGAATGACTCATTCATGTCGTCCGACGACATGAATGAGTCATTCACGGCATCGGGGTCAGGGTCCCGGCGAAGTCGCGCGGGCCGGGCCGGTCGTCCGGGAACTGTCGGTGGCCGCCGGTAAGCTGGAAACCGGGGGCCGGAGGCCTACGCCGGCGTGCGCAGCGCCGTCACCGCCGGGGCGAACATCGTCGCCTTGATCGCGCCCAGCGTGCCGCGGTCCTTGCCCGCCAGCACTCGCACGCGCTCGGAAGCCACCTTCACCAGTTCGGACTCGGCCGCGATTTCGTCCACCAGGCCGGTTTCCAGCGCGTCGGCGCCGCCGAACCGGCGTCCCGTGGTCATCGACGCGATCGCCGCCGCCGGGGTCAGCTTGCCCTGGATCAGCGCCGCCATCCCCGGCGTGAACGGGATGTTGATGTCCGCCTCCGGGAAGCAGAAGTAGCCGCGATCCGCGCGCATCACGCGGAAGTCGTGCGCCATCGCCAGCATCGCGCCCGCGCCGAACGCGTGGCCGTTGACCGCCGCCACCGTCGGCACCGGCAGCGTCAGCACCCGCGCGAACAGTTCCTGCACGTCGGTGACGTACTGCTGGGCCTGGTCGCCGTGCGCGGTCAGCCATTCGAGGTCGAGGCCGTTGGAGTAGAACTTGCCGCCGCCGGTGGTCACCAGCGCGCCGTCCACTCCGTCCAAAAAGGAATGGACGCGCTGCAGCCAGCCGGGGGAGAAGCGGTTCTCGTCGTCGCCGAGGTCGAGCACGGAAACGGTCATGGTCGGTCCTTTTCTCGGGGTGGCACGGTCAGCACGGCCCGCACGGCGGCGGCGAGCCGTTCCCGCACCAGGGGATCGGTGAGGTCGCGGCGGAAGAACGCGGTCGGCAGGTCGACGACGCAGGTGGTGACGACCTCCACGGCCAGGCCGTCCCCGCGGTCCCAGAGCCGCCGCGCGAGCCGGACCAGCAGCGTGACCAGCCGTTTGTCCAGCGCGTGCAGGGTGTCGGCGAGCTCGTCGGGCAGTTCGGGGCCGAAGAGCCGGTCGCCCCGGACCTTCAGCAGCATCCGCGCCGCGTCGGGGCGCTGCGCGGCGAACAGCGCGGGGGTGCCGGCCGCCGCGACGACGGCCTCGACCGGCGTCGGAGCGGCGTCCACCAGGGACTCCTGCAGGTCGAGGAACGCCGTCGCCGCGCGCACCCAGACCCGGGCGAGCAGTTCGCTGAGCGAGCCGAACGCGTGGTAGATCGTCCCGTTCGGCACGCCCGCGGCCGTCGCCAGCCCGCGCACGGTCACGTTCTCGTACCCCGACGTCGCGACCAGCCGTTCGGCGACGTCGAGCAGTGCGTCGAGGTCGTGCACACGGGGCCTGGGCATGCCGCGACCGTAACAGAACAGCTGCTCCAAAACCAACCCGGTAGGCTGCCGCCCGTGGAGATCTGGGTCAACCCGGCGTGCTCGAAGTGCCGGTCCGCGGTGTCGTTGCTGGACGAAGCGGGCGCGCAGTACACCGTGCGCCGTTACCTCGAAGACCCGCCGACGCCGGCGGAGCTGACCGAGGTGCTCGAGCGCCTCGGCCTCGAGCCGTGGGACATCGCGCGCACCGCCGAGCCGATCGCGAAGGAGCTCGGCCTCAAGACGTGGGGCCGCACGCCGGACGACCGGTCCCGCTGGATCGACGCGCTCGCCGAGCACCCGAAGCTGATCCAGCGGCCGATCATCACGGCCGACGACGGCACCACCGTCGTCGCCCGCGACCCCGAAACGGTCCGCTCGGTCCTTTAAGGAATCGAGTCGGTCTTCGCGAGCAGCGGGACGTCGAGCGGCACCGTCTCCGGGTACTTGATCCCGGCGCCGGTGTTGAGCACGACGACGTCTTCGTCGCCTTCGAGCCAGCCGGACTCGCGAAGGTGCCGCAGCGCGGCGAAGCACGCCCCGCCTTCCGGGCAGACGAACGTGCCTTCGCGCTCGGTGAGTTCCCGTTGTGCGGCAAGGAGTTCCTCGTCGGTGACGGCGACCGCGGTCCCGCCGGTCGTGTAAACCGCGTCCAGCACGAGGAAATCGCCGATGGCCTTCGGCACCGTGATGCCGAAGGCGACCGTGCGCGCGTCCGGGAACGGCTCGCTTTCCCGGGCGCCACGCTCGAACGCGGACACGATCGGCGCGCACCCGGTGGCCTGCACCGCCACCAGCTTCGGCAGGTCGCCGCTCACCCAGCCCAGTTCGCGCATTTCCAGCAGCGCCTTGTAGATGCCGATGATGCCGACCCCGCCGCCGGTGGGGTAGAGGATGACGTCGGGCAGCCGCCAGCCGAACTGCTCGGCGATCTCGTACCCCATCGTCTTCTTGCCTTCGATGCGGTACGGCTCCTTCAACGTCGAGACGTCCTGGACGCCTTCGCGACGCGGAACCGCGGCGGCGACGAGCTTGCCCGCGTCGCCGATCAGCCCGTCCACGCGGTACAGCTCGGCGCCGGCCGCGACGCACTCGCGCATGGTGATCGCGGGCGCGTCGTCCGGCATCGCGATCAGGCTGGTCAGCCCGGCGCGAGCCGCGTACAACGCCCACGCCGCCCCGGCGTTGCCATTCGTCGGCATCGCGATCCCGCGCACGCCCAGCTCGGCCGCCCGCGAGACGCCGACCGCGGCGCCGCGCGCCTTGAACGTGCCGGTCGGGACCAGGCCCTCGTCCTTCATCCACAGCCGGGAAAGACCCAGCTCACGGCCGTAGCGCGGCAGCCGCAGCAACGGCGTCATGCCCTCGCCGAGGCTCACGACGTGCTCGGGCGAGCGCACCGGCAGCACCTCGTGGTAGCGCCACAGCGTCGGCTCGCGCCCGCCGATCTCCTTCGGCGTCACGGCTTCGCGGACCCCGTCGAGGTCGTACCGCGCGAGCAGCGGCGCGCCCGACGGCGAGAGCCCTTGGACGGCGTCGGCGTCGAAGCGCTCGCCGGTCCGGGAGCAGTCGAGGTGGCTGAGGAACGAGTACGGCACGGCGCCTCCGGTCAGAAACGGCGGGTGAACGGGAGTGGTTTGCGCATCCGGGCCAGCAGCAGGAGCGGTACCAGGACGTAGGGCAGGTTGAAGGCGAGGAACTTCGCCGGGTTGCCGGTGCGGGTGGCCGGGTCGCCGAAGAACTCGACGCCGAACACGACGATGCCGGTCAGCGTGACGATCATGGTCGCGTAGATCACCGACGGCAGCTGGATCCAGTTCTTCCCGGTCACCAGCGCGATCACGAGCACGACGTAGAACGGCATGTAGACGAACGCCGAGAGCCCGGTGACGATGCGCATCCAGTCCGGCGGGTGCATGAACAGCGGGTCGGCGTCGTGGGCGTACCAGTAGTTGGAGTTCACGAAGAAGTTGCCCGAAGGGCGGGAGAAGTCGACCCCGACGGTCGGCAGCAGGTCGCTGATCAGCGACGTCACCGTGAAGACCGAGAACAGCACCGCGAAGAAGAAGTCGATCTTCCGTTCCCGCAGCGGCAGGTTCATGCCGCCGATCCTAAGTCCTATTGTGAGGGGATGGACGCGCTGCGGGTGTGCCTGTACGTCTTCGCCGGGGTGACGCTCGGCACCTGGGTGCTGTCGGTGCTGACCAGGGAGTACTCCTGGGTGGACCGGATCTGGTCGATCGTCCCGGTCGCGTACCTGGCGATCTTCGCCGGCGCCGCCGGGTTCGCCGACGCGCGGCTGAACGTGATGTTCGCGCTGGTCACCCTGTGGGGGATCCGGCTGACGTTCAACTTCGCCCGGAAGGGTGGCTACGCGCCCGGCGGCGAGGACTACCGGTGGGCGGTGCTGCGCGAACGGATGGCGCCGTGGCAGTTCCAGGTGTTCAACTTCTTCTTCATCTCGCTGTACCAGAACGCGATCCTGCTGCTGATCACGCTGCCCGCGTACACGGCGTTGGAGAACCCGGGCTCGTTCGGCGTGGCGGACGTCGTCGTCGCGGTGGTCTTCCTGGCGTTCCTGGCCGGTGAGACGGTCGCGGACCAGCAGCAGTGGGCGTTCCACCGCGAGAAGCACGCGGGCCGCGCGCGGACGCGGTTCCTCCAGGACGGGCTGTTCCGCTACTCGCGGCACCCGAACTTCTTCTTCGAGCAGGCGCAGTGGTGGGTGATCGCGGTGTTCGGGATCGTCGCCGGCGGTCCGCAGTGGACGGTCGCCGGAGCTGTGCTGCTCACGCTGTTGTTCGTCGGGTCGACGAAGTTCACCGAGAGCATCACGAAGTCGCGCTACCCGGAGTACGCGGACTACCAGCGGCGGACGTCCGCGGTGGTGCCGTGGCCGGCCCGCGGATGACGGTCGTCGGGGCCCTGCAGCTCGGGACGGGCGTTCCCGTCGAGCGGATCCTGGCGTTCGAGGACGAGATCCGCGGTGCCGACCTGGTGGTCCTGCCGGAGGCCGTCCTCGGCGGGTACCCGGGCCGGACGCCGTTCGTGGAGTACTTCGGCGCGTCGGTGACGGTTCCCGGGCCCGAGGTTTCGGCGCTGGCCGGGCTCGCGGCCCGGACCGGCGCGTTCCTGGTGGCGGGCGTGATCGAGCGCGACGGCTCGACGCTCTACAGCACGGCGGTGTTCCTCGACCCGGCGCTGGGTCTGGTCGCCAAGCACCGCAAGCTGGTCCCGACGGCCCGCGAGCGCCTCGCCTGGGGCCGCGGCGACGGCTCGACCCTCCCGGCGGTCCCGACCGCGGCCGGCCTGGCGGGCGCGGCGATCTGCTGGGAGAACCACATGCCGCTGTTCCGGGCGGCGATGTACGCGAAGGGCGTGGAGATCTGGTGCGCCCCGACGGCGGACGACCGCGACGTCTGGCAGGCGTCGATGCGCCACATCGCGGACGAGGGCCGGTGTTTCGTGATTTCGGCGTGCCCGTACGAGACCTCGGGTGAGGACCCGTTCCGCGGCGGGAGTGTGATCGTGGGCCCGCTGGGTGACGTGCTGGCGGGGCCGCTGCGGGACGCGGAGGGCCTGATCACGGCGGAGATCGACTTGGCGGACATCGTGGCGGCGCGGCAGAGCTTGGATGTTTCGGGGCATTACGCGCGGCCGGACGTCTTCTCGCTGACGGTGGACGAGCGCCCGCGGGACGGTGTCACCTTCCTGCGGTGACACCGTCCCCGGCCGCGCTCACACCGCCAGGCGGCTAGCCGGCCGGCTTGAAGTGCTCCGTCCACCGGACGCCGTCCCACCACTGGGTCGCGCCCTGCTGCTGGGGTGACGGGTACCAGCCCGCGGGCGGTCCGGTGGGTGCCGACGGCGGTGGAGGCGCGGAAGCCTCGGCCTGCTGCTTGAGCGCCTCGCGCTGAAGCCGGGTTTGCGCCTGCAGTTCGCGCAGCGACTTCTTGGCCACGCGCTGCTTCTTGCTGCTGCCGCGCACCAGCCCGGCCGTGCCGATCATGAGGGACTTCCGGACGAGGCCCCCGTGGTGACGCCGTCCCGGCGAGGCTCACACCGCCAGGCGGCCGCCGTCCACCGGGAGGATCGCACCCTGAATGAAGCTCGAATCGTTCGTCACCAGGAACGCGATCGCCGCCGCGATTTCCGACGGGGAGGCCACCCGGCCCGCTGGGCCCGCCGACGCCAGCTCGTCCAGGCCGTCGCCGAACGCTGCGGTGCCTTCGGTGCGGGTCGGGCCCGGGCTGACCGCGTTGACCCGGACGCCGGACGGGCCGAACTCCGCCGCCCACGCCTTGGTCAGCAGCTCCACCGCCGCCTTCGACGAGCCGTACAGCGCCATGCCCGTCATGCCGCGCGTCGCGACCATCGTGGACACGTTGACGATCGCGCCGTGGCCGCGGGCGGCCATCGCCGGGGCCAGTTCCGCGACTAGGTAGTACGGCGCCTTCACGTTGATCGCGTAGACGCGGTCGTACTCCGCTTCCGCCGTCGAAGCCGTGGGGCCGGTCGGGAAGATGCCCGCGTTGTTCACGAGCACGTCGATGTGGCCGCCCGCTTCCCGCGCGCGGTCGGCGAGGGCGCGGGCCGACGCGGCGTCGGTCAGGTCGGCCGCCACGAAGTCGGCCTTGCCGCCCGCCTCGCGGATGGCCGACACGACCTCGGCTCCGCGCGCCGCG
>NZ_JAAGNB010000395.1:0-9146 GCF_010550475.1 Amycolatopsis sp. SID8362 | reverse complement strand
GGACCCCGGCGCCGGACAGCTGCGGCAGCGCGGCGGTGCGGCCGCAGCAGATCAGCAGCAGCGCGCTGATCGGCCCGGTCACCTCCGGACCGGTCCCGGCCGACCAGGCCACGTCGGTGGCGACCAGCCCGAACCCGCGCACGACGCGGACCGTCGGCAACGGCGGCGGCCAGCGCATCGCCAGTGTCCGGCCGGCCGAGGCGGCCGCGGCGTCCGGGGGCATGTCCAGCCGGAGGCCGAGCGGTAGGGCGATGTCCTGGCTGTGGACCATGACGTCGGTGAGCGGCTCCAGCTCGGTGAGGCCCAGGGTTTTCCGGCGTGAGCCGGCCATGGTGCGCAGCTCCGCGATGAGCCGTCCGGTGGTCCAGGAGGCGGCGCGCCGGCGGGCCTCGTGCTGGATCGTGCGGTCCATCGTGCCGCGCCAGTGCAGCATCGTCCCGAGCAGGTCGCGCGGGCCGAGCTGTTGCAGGGTCAGGTGCGCGGCCACGTCCTTCACCGTCCAGCCGGCGCACAGCGACGGGTGCCGCCACTGCTCCTCGGACAGCCCGTCGAGCAGGTCGGCGAGGCTTCGCCGCTGGTCGCCGGTGACCTGCCAGACCCGTTCGTGGCCGAGTCCGGTCATGACGGCTCCTCCGTCCGGATGACACGGGGGACGAGTTCGGTGATTTCCGCCGTCGGCGCGAACCCGGGGTCGGGGTTGGCGAGCTGGTGCAGCACCAGGCCGGTGAAGTGGTTCATGATGAGCGGGGCCTCGCGTTCCGGGTCGGTGGAGCCGGCGATGCGCATCCAGTTCAGGAACCAGGCGAGGACGCGGGCGCCGCCGTCGGTCAGCTTCCGCCGCAGTGGCGGGTGGTTCGCCGCCTCGAGGAGGATCGCGTACCGCGCGAGGGTCAGGTCCCGGTGCCGGCCGGCCACCTGGCGCGCCGCCTCGACCAGAGTCTCGGCCAGCTTGGCCGGCGTGGTGGGCGCCGCGGTCGTGGCGATCTCCTCCCAGATGGCCCGTTCCCGCTCGATGATCCGTTCGGTGACGGCCTCCAGCAGCGCGTCCCGGCTGCGGAAGTGGTTGGAGGCGGACCCCGCCGGCAGGTCGGCGGCGGCGTCCACGGCCCGGTGGGTGAGCGCGCGGATTCCCGATCCGCCGAGGACGGCGATCGCGGCGTCGAGAAGCTCCTGACGACGGTTGGCCATGCTCGGACACTACATCAGTAGTTGTGATCACTACAAATATTGTTTTCGGCGCTGCTCACGTTGTCACCGGCGCTCGACCTCCCACGGCTGGAACCGGCTCCCTCGCAGCGTCGCGCCGTCGAACTCGGCGTCGTCGCCGAAGGACGCGTCGGTGAAGTCGGCCTTGTGGGCGAAGGTCGTGCCGCGGAAGTCGGCGTCGTCGCGGAATCTCGCGTCGCGGAAGATGGCACTGCCGGGGAAGGTCGCGTTGCCGAAGTCGGCGTCGCCGCTGAAGGTCGCGAGGGTGAATTGGGCGGTGTCCTGGGAGCTGCCGCCGAACGTCGCGCCGCCGAAGTCGGCGTCGGTGAGGAACAATGCGAAAGTGAAGTTGGCCTCGCCGGTGAAAGTCGCGTCGCGGAAGTGGGGCGTGCCGGTGAAAGTCGTGGCGGAGAAGTCGGCGGTGCCGGTGAAGGTCGCGCCGGCGAACTGAGCGCTGCGCATCACGCAGCCGGACATGGCGACGTTGATCAAATACGCCTTGGTGAGGTCGAGATCGATCTGGTCCCAGAACGTCCTGCCGGAGTCGGCGCGGAGGTGATCGAAGAGGATCCGCTGTGCGGCGAGGCGAACCTCGCGTTCTTGCGCGATCTCCTTGTCCTCCGCCCGCTCCTCGGGGCTCTGGGGAACGTCGAAGGGCATGCGCAGGTAGGCGCAGAAGACGTTGACAATGCTCTGCCGCTGGCGTGGGTTGTCTTGGGCGAGCCGCTCCAGCGCGTAGAGGCCGGCGAGGCGGACCGGGGCCTTGTCCGACCCGAGCTGGTCGGCGGCCTTGGTGTAGAGCTCCGTGGTGTTCTTCTCGGCGGCGTCGACCTCGCTGTGCCACTGCCGGCGGACCGCGAGCATGAGCGCGAAGATGCCGGTGGTGCCTGCGCCGATGCCGAGCCCGGTCTTGATCGCCTCCACCCGCGCGGCGCCGACGTCATCGGCCAGGTTCGCCTCGGTCAGCAGCCACTGTGTGCAGCCCCAGGCGACCGCGATGACCACTACGGCGGCGGCCGCGACGACCCACCAGCTCAGGGGCGGCCGGCCGGCTCCGCGCGGCCTGAGGCCGCGACGCAGCGACCAGGTTCCGACGAGCAGCAACAACCCGCCACCCGCGGCCAAGCCCAACGGGAACGCGTGCGGTCGTGCCCACTGTCCGATCGCCGGCCAGTTCACCACGACCGCCGCGGAAGTGAGCACCGCCGACCCGCCCGCGGCCACCGCACCGGCCGCTGACAACCGCGACCACGATTTCTCCCTGATGCCCATGCATGATCAGTCGCGAACGGGCCTCGAGTCGTATCGCTCCGAGGTCAAGTTTTGACGGCGCTGTACCAGCTCGTGTGTCCACTCGGTGTGCCGTCGCCGCAGCTCGGCCGCGGTGAGGTCGTGACGCCCGAGGTCGCGGTAGTTCGGGACCCATTCCTCCACGGTCCGATGCGACCGGGCGAGTGTCCACAGGTCCCACAGCAGCGGGTTCCGGGGCCTGGTGCCGCCGGCTCGCTCGTAGGCCCGGAGGAACACGTCGGCCAGGTGCTCGCCGTAGAGCAAGTAGAGGTCGAAGCGGCACCAGCCGATGTCGTAGCCGGCCGGTCCCCGGGCGGCGCCCTCCCAGTCGATGACGCCGGTCAGCGTGCCGTTCTCCCACAGGACGTTGCCCGACTGGTAGTCGCAGTGCGTCAACACCGGCGGTGCGCCGAGTATCTCGGTTTCCCAGGCTTCGTCGACGATGTCCGCGGCCGGCCCGGACAACCGGGCTCGGTAGCCCCTCCGGTCGAACACGGTGTCCAGGTCCGCGACCGCGTCCGGGCCGGCGTCGTGGATGCGGGCCAGCGTCTCGCCCAGCTGGGTCGCCCAGCCGTGGGGATCCGCCGGCTTGATGTCGGCTGTGCCCGGCAGCCGGCTGATCAGCACCCAGGGTGGTTCCCGGTCGTCGCCGGTGCTCCGGGCGAGGAACCGCGGCGCGATCCCGCCGAGGGTGTCGAGCGCCGTCAGGGCCCGCTCTTCGTCGGCTGCCGCGCGGTCACCGGCCGGGAACGCGCGGAGGATCATCTCGCGTTGCGGGCCGGCGGTCCGGATCAGGTAGGTCTTCGCGTGGGAGCCGCCGGCGAGCGGGCGTACGGCCGCCAGCCTCGCGGAAGGTCCGGCGAGCTGAGTCGCGCGGGTCAATGCGGCGGACATCGTGATCGGCAGTTCCTCCCCGGTGTCGCCAGGGTATAGCGCATCCGGGGTCGCGCCGAGTTTGAGCCTGCCGGCTGGTTGTCGGACGCTGGGTCCGGGCCGGTTCACCGCATTCGTTCGGGAACGGCGTCCATGGTGTGCAGGAGTCGTACCGCGAGCGCCTGGCAGGCGTCGTCGGACAATTCCGTGTTCTCCTTCAGGACGTCCCGGACCAGTTCGACCCGCAGGTCGTAGCGGGAGACAAAGGCGGCGTTCGTGGTCATGATCTTTCCTTCACCGGTTCGCCGTGCCCGCCGACGCAAACGCATCGGCGGTTGAAGTTGCCCGCCACGGTGGCCGTGCAGTAGCGGTGTGCGATCACATCATGGGAGTCCCGGGCGTGTGGGCAGGCCGCACAGGTGACTCCGGCCGTGGCGCTGGTTTCCGCATCGGCGGTGCCCGGCCGCACGTCGGTCCCTGTCATGACGGCGGAAGCTGTCGCCCGGTCCGGTGGTCCGGCGCCGGCGTGTACACCGGCTGCAGGAACAAGTTCCCGTACCGGGCGTCCTGCGGTGTGGCGAGCGCTCCGGGCCGTGGCTGCTCGGCTTCGGGATGGCTGAACAGCGAAATGTCCAATGTGGAAGTAGAGATCGGAGGTCCTTTCCGGTGCCGTCCGTGGACGGCGTGAATCATGAGGGAAGCCGTCAGGCGACCGGCCTGCTGGGACCGGAATCCTTCGAGCCGGACGACATTGCCGTAGGCGACGAGCCGCCGGCGCGGTGTCGGCCAGTCCGCGAGGTGGTGGTGACCCGGTCGATCCGCCCCAGCCGATCGGTCACCGCCGCGAGCAGCGCGGGCAGCTCGGCGGACAAGTCACGGGTCCGGGGCTGCCACGTGCCGTCGGCGTTTCCCGTTGCGGACCCGGCCGGCTTCAGCTGCAGGCGAGACTCGGTGGATCGGATGGTGTTCGGGCCCGACGGCATGTCGGTGCTCCCGTCTCCGGCTGTCGACATCGACCGGATTGGGGCCGAGGACGGCGCAGGTTCGACTACTCGCGCACGAAATGCTCTCGGACACCACCGAGCGTACACGACGACTGCGCTGGGTGTGTTAAGACTGGGTCCTAGCAAAGGGGCCACCGTGCACCAGCTCAGTCTCGGCGTCGTCGCGCGTTCCCGCAAAGAGAACGAACGGCGCTTGCCGATCCACCCACGCCACTTCGAACGGATCGACCCCGATCTCCGGCGCACCATCTACCTCGAACACGGCTACGGCGAACCCTTCGGTGTGCCCGACGAGCGCCTGGCGGGCGTCGTCGCGGGCCTGCGCACTCGCGAGCAGCTCATCGCCGAGTGCGACGTCGTGCTGCTGGCCAAGCCACTTCACGAGGACGTCGCCGAGCTGCGGCCCGGCCAGGTGCTGTGGGGCTGGCCACACTGCGTGCAGGACGCCGGGCTGACCCAGCTGGCCATCGATCGGAAGCTGACCGTGATCGCGTTCGAGGCGATGAACCACTGGCGGCGCGACGGCTCGTTCGGCCTGCACGTGTTCCACAAGAACAACGAACTGGCCGGCTACTGCTCGGTGCTGCACGCGCTGCAGCTGATCGGGTCGACCGGCGACTACGGCCGCCGGCTGCGGGCCGTGGTGATCGGCTTCGGCGCGACGGCGCGCGGTTCGGTGACCGCGCTGAACGCCCATGGGATCCACGACGTCGACGTCCTCACCGCTCGCGGGCTCAGCGCGGTCGGCTCGCCGATCCACTCCGCGACGATGGTGCACATCGACCACGACGTGAACAACCCGGGCGATCTCCGGCGCAGTCACGCGATCACCGACCACGGCCGGGTCCCGCTGGCCGGGTTCCTCGCCGAGCACGACATCGTCGTCAACTGCGTGCTGCAGGACACCGCCGAGCCGCTGACCTTCCTCATCGAAGACGACCTCGCCGCGTTCACCCCCGGCAGCCTCATCGTCGACGTCTCCTGCGACGAAGGCATGGGCTTCAGCTGGGCCCGGCCCACGCCGTTCACCCGGCCGACCTTCCCGGTCGGCGACGGCGTGACCTACTACGCCGTCGACCACAGCCCGTCCTACCTGTGGAACTCGGCAACCTGGGAAATCAGCGAAGCCCTGCTGCCGCACCTACGGGCGGTCCTTTCCGGACACTCCACATGGGACGAGCACGAGACCGTCCGGCGCGCCGTGGAGATCCAGGACGGCGTGATCCGGAACCCCGCGATCCTGTCCTTCCAGCACCGCTCACCGGAGTTCCCGCACCAGCGCAGTTGATCTGCCCGGTGTCGCCGTCCTGACGGCAATGTCGACGCCTCCACTGTCGCCCACCGGAACCGTGACACGATGCTCGCGAACGACCTCTGAGAGGCGGCAAACCGGCCACGGTTCCGGGGACGCCGCTTCCTCAGTAGGCCGACGGAATGTTCTTTCCTCCCTTGCCGGTCGGCTTCTTCGTGATCGGGGTCTTCTGGGCAGCCGGCGCTTTGGTGACGCCGCGTTGGACGTCGGCGTGGTCGAGTTGTTCCTGCTTGCGGACCGACAGTTCCCGCGACGTCGGCACCTTCACCTTCTTGGCCGCTGGCTTGACCACGCCGCGCTGGACGTCCGCGCGGTCGAGCTGTTCCTGTTTGCGTACCGCGAGTTGTCGCGGTGTCGGCACCTTCGCCTTTCTTGTGGCTGGCTTGACCACGCCGCGTTGGATGTCGGCGTGGTCGAGTTGTTCTTGCTTGCGCACCGAGAGCTGCCGCGAAGTCGGCACCTTCTTGGCCGCTGGCTTCACCACGCCACGCTGGACGTCCGCCCGATCGAGGTCCTCCTGCTTGCGGAGGGCGTCCTTGCGCGAGTAGACCGGCTTCCGGATCGAGCCGCGCTGGGCCTGCTCGCGGTCGATCTGTTCCTGCTTGCGGAGCGCCAGCTCCCTCGACGTGAGCGGCTTCTTGATCGGGCCGCCACGGGCGTTGTCCTCACGGTCGAGCTGCTCCTGCTTGGCGATGGCGCGTTGCCGCGGCGTCGGCACCTTCACCGGGAACGCCCGGGCGATGTGCTCCTCCCACTCCGTGCGGATCGAGTTGACCGCTTCGACGTAGTTGCCCTTGTCGTCACGCACGATCTGGGGCCGGTAGGTGTCGCGCAGTGCCTGGAGGAACGTGTTGCGCTTGTGCGGGTCGGGCAGGACGTAGCGCAGGATGTTGTCCTTGACCCACTGCCGGTCCTTTTCCGTCGGCGCCTCCTGCAGGGCCCGGGCGAACCCGTAGGCCGTCGGCAGGTACGGGTTGTCGTGGAGCTCCTTGTAGGAGTACGGCGGCACCACCCCTTGCAACGCGCCGATGCCCGCGCGCAGCTGGCTGGCGCCCCGGAATGCCTTGTCCAGCGCGAAATTCGACTGGGGACCCTTCGCTGTCGTCGGATTCTTGGCGATGGTCGTCGGGTTCTTCGGCGGCTGCTTGGGATCCGTCCGCTTGGCCGGTGTGCCGCCGCCCTCGTCGTCGCCGCGTTGCTCGCGGTTGCGGTCTTCGAGCACCGTCTTCAGGTCTTTGCGGGCCTGCTCGAGGCGGTCGTTGACCTTCTTCTTCGTTTCCTTCTTGAGCTTGCCGTTGACCTGCTGCTCGAGCCCCCAGATCGTCCGCTCGAGGTTCCTGATGTGCGCGTCGCGGTTGTACGGCCGCGCCTGGTGCTCGGCCTTC
Organism: Amycolatopsis sp. SID8362; assembly: GCF_010550475.1. Lineage (NCBI taxonomy): Bacteria > Bacillati > Actinomycetota > Actinomycetes > Pseudonocardiales > Pseudonocardiaceae > Amycolatopsis > Amycolatopsis sp. SID8362. Next base: position 2,076 of record NZ_JAAGNB010000395.1, on the reverse strand, counting down.
TTGAGGAGCTTGTTCAACTCCTTGCGGCTCTTCGTCGCCTCCGCCAGCTTCGCGTCGGCCGCCTGGCGCTTCTTGTCGGTCTTCGCCGCGCGGACCTTCTCCTGCAGGCCTGCGATCTGTTCGTCCAATTTGGACATCCGGCCTTGCAGGCCCTGGACCGTCTGCTTGGCGCGGCGGTGGATCTCGAACGCGTCGGTGATGAGGCTCCGGATGTCGCTCTGCGAGATGCTCACGTCGCCGGTACCCACGTCGCCGACGATCCGGTTGGCCAGGACCTGCTGGAGCAGCTTCTTCTTGTAGTCCGGGTCCGCGGGGTCCAGCGGGGCGGCCAGGTCGAGGATCTTCCCGAGGATCTTGGCTTTGGCCTTCGCCAGTCTGCCCTGGTCGTCTCCCGGAGTCGTGGTGTAGGCGACCCGTTGGACGCCCGGCCCGGCGGCGGATTCGATGGTGTTCGACAGTCCGGACGCCAGCACCGTGGCGGCCAGGAGCCCGGTGACGGCGAGCGTGCCGGTCCCGATGACCCGCTGGGGCCTGATCAACGGGTTCATTCGGCGACCTCCACCGTCTTGACCTCGCGCGGCTCCTTCTTCTTCGGCTTGATGGGCTCCGGCGCGGCTTCGCCCGCGCTCACCTCCGCGACCTCCGGGGCGGGCGTGGCTGGGATGGATCGGGCGTCGACGAGCGCCGTCTCCGAGCTGGGCTCGGCGGCGGCGAGCCTGGTGGCCGGAGCGGGGTGGGCTGCCACCGTCCGGACCGGCTCACTGTCCGGAGCCCTGGACGGCTTGCTGTCTGCCCCGGCGGCCGGTTCGACGCGCAGCACGGTCGGCTCGCTGACCGCGCCCGCGGACTGGGTGGCTTGCAGTGCGGTCGGTTCGCTGGCTGTGCCCACCGATGGCTCGGCTTGCAGCGTGGTCGGTTCGCTGGCCGTGCCGGCGGCCGGTTCGACTCGCAGTGCGGTCGGTTCGCTGGCCATGCCCACGGACGGCTCGGCTTGCAGTGCGGTCGGCTCGCCGTTCGCCCCTGCGGACGGTTCCACTCGCACTGCGGCCGGCTCGCCGTCCGCGCTCAGGGCCTCCAGCGTCGGGTCCGTGACCGCTCGCAGGGCGGCCGGCACCGCGTCGGCCACGGCCGGAACCGCGTCGGCGGCGGTCTGCGCCACGGCCGGGACGGCCTCCGTGATCGCGTCGAGCGGCTGGGTGGCGACCGTCAGCGGCGAAGGCGGCAGGGGCAGCGCGAGCGGCTCCGGGATGAACTCGACCGGCCAGGGGTTCGAGCCGCCGCGGGTCGAGGCCGGGGCCACCGGGACCGGGGTGGGTGCCACCGGAGCGGGGGGTGCCGGGGAATCGGGTGGCGGGAGCGGCTCGTCGCCCGCGGCTTCGGTGGCGGGCACGTAACCCTCTTCGGCGAGGTACTCCGCGACCAGGTTCCGGAGTGCCCCGGGCAGCTCGCCCGACGCGAGCTGGGTCGGCTGCGGGGGCGGCTGGTCGTTGCTCCCGGTGATCAGCGTCGCGGCGAGCGCGCCCATCGTGATTCCGCCGGCGAAACCGGCCCAGGCGAGCGGGCCCGGGGTGCGGCGTCGTCGGCGGACGGGGCGGAACTGGCGTTTCGGCATCGGCATCGTCCTCTGGGATGTCGGCGGTGGACGTTGCCGAACAAAGCCGTCCGTCCCCAGCTCGGGCAAGGTTTTCGGACAGTTCCGTACGCTCCCGGACACCCCTAGGATCGGCTGGTCCGCTACCTGGGGAGGAATGACCGTGGCCGTCGACTGGCCGGACCCGCGGGAGGCCGCCGATGCCGCGCAGTTCGTCGCGGCGATGCGCACCCTGCGTGCCCGTACCGATCTGAGTTACCGGGTGATCGAACGCCGCGCCGCGAAGGCTGGGACGTCGCTGCCGAGTTCGACGGTCAGCGGAGCGCTCTCGCGGGACACCCTGCCGAGAGCGGACCTGCTGGCCGCGTTCATCCGGGCCTGCGGGGGTGACGACGCCACGGTCGGACGCTGGCTGGTCGCACGGGCCGACCTCGCTGAGAGCGAGCAGGTCCCACCCGCCGCCAAACTGGCCCTCGGCGCCGAGC
>NZ_JAAGNB010000341.1:0-6509 GCF_010550475.1 Amycolatopsis sp. SID8362 | reverse complement strand
CGCAGCTCGTCGAGCCGCGCGACCTGGGCGGCGGCGAACGGCGCGTCCGCCAGATCGCTGAACGCCGGCCCGCGCCACAGCGCCAGCGCGTCGCCCAGCAGCTCCGCGGCCCGCGCAGCGTCCCCGTTCTTCAGCAGCGCACGTCCTTCGCGCGCCAGGCGTTCGAAAGCGTGAACGTCCACTTCGTCCGGTCCGACGGCCAGCCGGTACCCGGCCGCGGTGAACTCGACCGGGGCCAGCTCCTTCACCGCCGTCCGCAACCGGGACACCTGGGACTGGAGCGCGTTGGCAGCGCCGTCCGGCGGGTACTCGCCGTACATGCCGTCGATCAGCCGGTCGGCCGGGACGAACCGCCCGGCCTCCAGCGCCAGCAACGCCAGCAGCGTCCGCGAGCGCGGCCCGCCCACCGCCACCTGCGTGCCGTCCGGCGCCCACGCGGCGACGGCCCCCAGCACCCCGAATCGCATGCGCCCAGCGTAGGACGTCGATCGGGCCGCGACGGGTGTCACACGAAAGTGGAGTACGGCGTGGGCCTGTGAATCAGCTGAGCGTGCGTATATACACTTCGCCGGGTCCCCACGCAATGGGAGAGGTATGCCGTCCGACAGCATTGCCCTAGGTCAGCCGACCGTCGGCGAAGAAGAGCTCGCCGCCGTCGCCGAGGTCTTCCGATCCGGCTGGCTGGCCGGCGCCGGCCCCGCGTGCCGCCGCTTCGAAGAGCGGTTCGCGCAGGTCACCGGCACCGCGCACGCCTTGACGACCGCGAACTGCGGTTCGGCGCTCTTCCTGGGGCTCAAGGTCCTCGGCGTCCAGCCGGGCGACGAGGTGATCGTCGGCGACTACACGTTCCCGGCGACCGGCCACGCCGTCGTCCAGGCGGGCGCGAAGCCGGTCTTCGCCGACATCCGCCCGGACGTCTTCAGCGCCGACCCGGCCCACGTCGAGTCGCTGATCACGCCGAAGACCGCCGGCATCCTCGCCGTCGACGTCGCCGGGCAGCCCGGCGACTTCGACGAATACCGCGCGATCGCCGACAAGCACGGCCTCTGGCTCTTCGAGGACGCCGCCTGCGCCGCCGGCGCGACGTACAAGACGCGCCCCGCGGGCAGCCTCGCCGACCTCGCCGCGTTCTCCTTCCACGGCCGCAAGGGCATCACCGCGGGGGAGGGCGGCGCGCTCGTCTCGGACCGCGAAGACCTCATCGCGCACGCCCGCAAGCTGCACACCTACGGCATCGAGCCGGCGATCAGCCGCGAGGGCTCGGCCGCGCTGCCGATCCCGGAGTTCCACGAGCTGGGCTGGAACTTCCGCATGTCGGACGTCCAGGCCGCGATCATGAACGTCCAGCTCGACCGCCTGCCGGACCTCCTCGCCGCCCGCCGCTCGGTCGCGAAGCGCTACCACGAGGCCTTCGAAGACGTCGACGCGCTGACCGTCCCGGTCGAACTGCCCGATCGGGAGCACCCGTGGCAGGCCTACCTGCTCACGGTCGCGCCGGAAGTCAGCCGCGACGCGCTCGCTCTGCGGATCCGCGAACAGGGCGTCCAGTGCAACTTCGGCACCTACGCCTCCCACCTCCAGCCGGTCTACGGCCCCCAAACCCCGCTGCCCGTCTCAGCCGACGCGTTCGCGCGCCAGCTCGCCATCCCGATGCACGCGAACCTCACCGACGCCGAGGTCACGCGCGTCGGCGAGGTCGTGCGCGCCGCCGTGCAGTCCCTGTCCTGAAGCCGCCCGACCGAGGAGAAATTGGTGTCCGACAAGAAGGTGCTCTTCACCGGGGGCGGCGGCTTCATCGCCGCGCACGTCATCCCGCTCCTGATCGAGGGCGGCTACACGGTCCGGATCTTCGACAACATGACCCGCGGCGACCGCGCGCGCGTCAACGAGTTCGTCGCCACCGGCCAGGTCGAGCTGGTCGAGAAGGACGTCCGCTACGGCGGCGCGGTGCGCGAGGCCATGCGCGGCTGCACGCACGTCATCCACTTCGCGACGGTGTCGATCAACAAGTCGATCGCCGACCCGCACGAGTCGATCGACATCAACATGATCGGCAACCACAACGTCTTCGCCGCCGCCGCGGACGAAGGCGTCGAGCGGCTGGTGTTCGCCTCGACCGCGTCGGTCTACGGCGACCCGAAGCGGCTGCCGATGCACGAGGACGACGAGCTCAAGCCGCTCACGCCGTACTGCATCTCGAAGCGCGCGGGCGAGGACATGCTCGGCTTCTACGAGCGGACCAAGGGCCTGTCCTGGAACGCGCTGCGGTTCTTCAACGTGTACGGCCCCGGCCAGAAGATCGAGGCCTACTACACCTCGGTGATCAACCACTTCATCCAGCGCCTGCGCGCCGGCCAGCCGCCGATCATCGACGGCCGCGGCGACCAGTCCATGGACTTCGTGCACGTCGACGACCTCGCGCGGGCCGTCGTCGCCGCGCTGGAGTCGGAGCAGGCCAACCTGCCGATCAACATCGGCACCGGCATCGACACGTCGATCGCGGCGCTGGCCAAGATCCTCATCGAGGCCGTCGGCGTCGACGTCGAGCCGCTGTTCAACGAGCGCGACGTGCTGGTTTCGCGGCGCGCCGCCGACATCACCCGCGCCCGCGAGGTGCTGGGCTGGGAGCCGCGGATCACCGTCGAAGACGGCATGCGGGAACTGGTCAAGGAAACCGAGTGAGTGCCAGCGCGGGGCCGGCCCGGGGACGCGCCATGCGCATCGCGGTGGTGAACAACTTCTTCCCGCCCCGCGTCGGCGGCAGCGCGCACATGTCGGCGTCGCTGGCGGCGCAGTTCGTCGAGGCCGGGCACGAGGTACTGGCGATCACGGCGGCCTACGGCGAGGCACCGGCCGAGGAGGAGCGCGACGGCTACCGCGTCGTGCGCCTCCCGGCCGTGAAGATGCCGCAGATCGGCCTCTCGATCGACTTCGACATGAGCTTCGCCTCGCTGCGGCCGGGCAACTGGCGGCGGCTGTGGAAGCTCCTGGAAGAGTTCAAGCCGGACGCGATCCACCTGCACGGCCAGTTCTTCGACCTGTCGTGGCTGGCCGGGATCTGGGCGCGGCGGCACGGCGTCCCGACGCTGCTGACCATCCACACGCTCCTGATCAGCGACAACAAGCTGTACGGCGGCGTGTTCCGGCTGCTGGACGCGGTGCTCGTGCGGCCGATGCTGGCCTACATCAAGCCGCGGTACGTCATCCTCGACAAGCTGGGCGTCGACTACTGCGTCGAGCGCTACGGCACCAGCGACGCGAACTCGGAGTACTTCCCGATCGCGGTCGACACCGGGCACTTCGCGAAGCCGGTGACGAAGGACGTCCGCGCGGAGCACGAAATCGGCGACGCCCCGCTGATCGTCTCGCTGGGCCACGTCATCCCGCTGCGCAACCGGCTCCCGCTGATCGAGGCCCTGCCGTCCATTTTGGACAGGCACCCCGGCGTCCGCGTGGTCGTCGTCGGCCGCGTCTACCACGACGCGTTCCTGAAGCGGGCGGCCGAACTGGGCGTCTCGGACGCGCTGGTCGTCACCGGCGCCGTCCCGAAGGAGGACGTCCCGGCGTACTTCGCGGCGGCGGACATCGTGACCCACGACCTCAACGGCGGCTGCGGCACGGCGTCCCTGGAGGCGATGCTGTCCGGCACGGCGACGATCGCGTCGGTCACCGAGGACAACTACCCGGGCATCGAGCTGCGCAACGGTGAAAACGTGCTGCTGGTCCGCCCGGACGACTCCGAAGCCGTGGCGCGCACGGTGATCGAGCTGCTCGACGACCCGGACCGCCGCGCCCTGATCGCGCAGCGCGAGTCCGAGCTGGTGCGGTCGAACTTCGGCCTCGACGTTGTGGCGGAAGAACACCTTCGTACCTTCGAGAAGCTGGTGTCGGAAGCCGATGTTCTTCGATGACGAGCGCAGCCACCGGCTGCGCCCGCAGATCCTGACCGAGCTCGTCTCGCAGTACATGAACGACGCCGAGCGAGCTGCTTTTTACGGGCTTCCTCCGACGTGCCGCGTGCGCGAGCGCGTGAAGATCATCAGCCCGGAAAACCTCAAGATGGGCGACCACTGCTGGGTCGGCGAGGGCGCGGCGCTCGACGCGAGCGGCGGCCTGGAGATCGGCGAGCACACCAGCATCGGCCTGAACACGCTGATCTTCACGCACTCGAGCTGGCTGGCGAACATGACGCTGCAGAACCACTCGGGCAGCGACCTGATCGAGCGCAAACCGGTGAAGATCGGCAAGGGCTGCTTCATCGGCGGCCTGGTCGTCATCATGGCCGGCGTGACGATCGGCGACTTCGCCACGGTGCAGCCGAATTCGGTGGTGGCGAAGGACGTCCCGCCGCGCACGCTGGTGGCGGGCAACCCGGCGCGGGTGTTCCAGCGGTACGACGAGGAGTACATCCAGTCCGAAGTGGACCGGGTACGAGCGGAAAACGCGCGGCGCCGCGAGATCGCGGAATCACACGGGCAGAACACTTCGGGCTGGGGAGCTCCATCGGGCGACTACTCAGCGGAGTAGAAATCCGGCCCGAACGGGTTCCACCAGCGTGCTGCCACTCGGCTTGCTTACCTCATCGGTGAGTGGTTGCCGGATGACTACTTCGCACTGCACGCGGTCGAGGTGGTTCTTTTCGAAGCGCCGCTGACGGTTCGCGTGCCCGACGTGGTCGTGGCACCGGACTCACTGGTGCAAGCCAATCCGCCACGGCTCGCCGCCGGTGACGTCCGGCTGGTGGTCGAGGTGCTGTCCGAAGGCACCCGGCGCACCGACCAGGTCACCAAGTTCTCCGAATACGCCGAGGCCGGGATCGAGCACTACTGGATCGTCGACCTCGACTCCCCGGTCAGCCTCATCACCTACCGGTTGATCGACGGGGACTACGAAAACTTCGGCGAGTTCTCCGGCGTCGCCGAGCTCGACTTCGCCGGTACCCCGCTCACCATCGACCTGGACGCCCTCACGACCAGGCGTGCTCAGCGGCCGTAGCTGGATGACGGCAGCGCCGGCGCCGACCGCCGGCGCCGCCGTCGTGAAACCGCCCGCGCGGACCCCGAAGCAGGTCAGCGTCCGCTCGGCGGCGAAGCTCGCGCACGGAAGCGCACGTCCGACAATCTAGTCGCCCGTGACCGAGCGCGAGATATCGGTTACACAACGTTTAAAGGCGGTCGCCGAGCAGTTTCGCCAGGGATTCGCAGACGTCGGCCCGGCTGCGGCCCATTTCGACCTCGGCGACCCGCAGCTGGCCGTGCGCGTGCTTGGCCACCACGACCAGCGAGCTGTAGCCCGTCCCGTAGCAGTAGCTCGCCACCTCACCGGCGCCCGCCACCGGCTTCGCGGGCTCCGCGCACTCCGACTCGAGCTGCTTGACCATCGCCGCCGGCGACCTGCCGCCGGAAACCGCGAGGACGTACAGCTCGCCGACCGGGTACGAGCACCGGAACGCCTTGCCGGGGCCGATCTGCTCGGGCGGCATCTCGCTGGGCTCCCGCGCGTTCCAGGCGACGCCGAGGATCTGCGCCAGTTCGACGTTGCCCAGGAGCGGGCAGGCACCGGTCAGCTTGGCCGGCGAAACCGCCGGCGTGAAAGTCGGCGTCGGTGTCGGCTTCGGCTTGCTCGGCGAAGCCGACGTGGACAACGGCGGCGGTGGTGGAGGAGGCGGTGCTGCGCTGTTCGAGCACGCCGCGACGCAGGTCAGCAGGCATACGGCGGCGAGGATCCCCCTCAGTGAACGCATGGGCTCAATCTAGCCCGCGCGTAGGCTCGGATGATCGACGAGCAACCTTTCCGCGGCCCGCCCGTCGCAGGGTGAGGAACAGGGGGTGACGCATGGCGCGCGGCGACGAGGAGTTCGCGGAGTTCGTCCGCGCGTCTTCGGCCCGGCTCACCCACGCCGCCTACCTGCTCACCGGCGACCGCCACCAGGCCGAGGACGCCGCCCAGACCGCGTTCACCCGCACGTACGCCGCCTGGTCGCGGGTGCGGCACAAGGACGCCTACGGCTACGCGCGCACCGTCCTGGTGAACCACGTCATCGACGGCTGGCGGCGCCCGATCCGCGAGTACGCCACCGAGGCGATGCCCGAGCGGCAGGACCGCCTCGACGTCGACAAGGCCGTCACCCAGCGCGCCTGGCTCACCGCCGTGCTCAAGACGCTCACCGACCGGGAACGGGCCGTCGTCGTGCTGCGGCACTTCTTCGACCTGCCGGAAGCCGACGTGGCCCGTGAGCTCGGGGTTTCGCTGGGTACCGTGAAGAGCACGAATTCGCGGGCGCTGGCCAAGCTGCGGGTCGAAGCGGGCACCGAAGACACGCTGATCGGAGGAGGTGGCCGGTGAACGACCTCGACGACTTCCGCGCCGCGCTCCGGCAGCCGCCCGACGAGCCCTTCGCCGAGCCGGACCTCGCCGCGATCATGGCCGGCGGGACGCGCTTGCGACGTCGCCGGCGGGTCCTCACGAGCGCCGCCGGGATCGCCGCCGCGGCCGTCGTCGTGCTCGTC
>NZ_JAAGNB010000301.1:0-13021 GCF_010550475.1 Amycolatopsis sp. SID8362 | reverse complement strand
AGCGTTCGACCCGGTAGGCGAACGACTCCACCACCGGCAGCCCGAACGAGATCGCGAGCACGCCGAGCAGCCCGATCGCGAGGTAACCCCGGATCGGCGTACGGACCCCGCTGCGGCGCCCCCGGTGGAGGTACCAGGCCGCGGTGGCCAGGAACCCGCCGACGATCACGACCAGCCAGTACAGCTGCAACGGCGTCCCGAACCAGACCCCGGCGACCCCGAACCGCGGCGGCCCGCCGTCGGCCCACAGCGGTGCCGCCAGCACGAGCACCCCGAACAGCAGCAGCGGCGGCACGTAGGCGTGGCGGTCGGCCCGGGCCCGCGCGCGCAGCCGCGTCATCTCGTCGAGCAAGGCGGCCGGTGGCAAGTCGGTCACGTGATCTCCCCAGATTCGTAACTGGTTTATTTGGCAAACCAGATCTGCGGACGAACTTAGCACGACGGAGCTTCTGGCATCGTGGAGGCGTGACCGAGCGACCGGCTTTCGTGCTGCACGAGCACTGGCGGCCGCGGCACCACTTCGACCTCCGCCTCGAGGAAAAAGGCGTGCTGCGGTCCTGGGCCGTGCCCCGCGGCCTCCCGCCGGACGCGACCGGCAACCGGCTCGCGGTCGCCGTGCCCGATCACGCGCTCGACCACCTCGGCTACGAGGACGAGACGAAGACGATCGCCGACACCGGCTGGTGGGAGGAGCACGACCGGACGCCCAAGCGGATCCTGTTCACCCTGCACGGGCGGACGTCGTCGGTGCGGTACGCGCTGATCCGGACCGAGCGCGACTGGCTGCTGCACCGGACCCGGGAACAGCCGGACTGAGACCTAAACGCGGAAGCCGGCCGGGCGCATGGCCCGGTGCGCCCAGTGCCCGAGCACCGCGAGCAGCGCGATCTCCAGCACCATCATCAACCGCTCGACCAGGCCGGTCGCCACCGTCGGCAGGTGCCCGCCCAGCACGACGTTCACCGCGAACGGGACGATGAACGGCAGGTAGAACGGGATCGCGGCCAGCGCCAGCCGCCGGGACCAGGCGGCGAAGCGGCGCCAGCGGGGGTCGTCGCGGTGGCGGCGGCCCAGTGCCCAGCCGACGACCGGCAGGCTCAGGCACGTCACCGCCGAGGCGTAGAGGTGGATCTTGCCCGTCGCCGTGATCGCGCCACCCTGCGGATCCTTCGCGAACACCGCCACCGCCAGCAGGCTCACGCACCACAGCGCCTTCGCCGCCACCAGCGCCGGGTTCGCCAGCAGGCCGCGGCGGTAGAGGGCGACCAGCAGCAACGCCGAGCCCGTGCTGGTCAGCAGCAGCGCGCCGTCCCACAGCCAGCGGCCCGGGCTGAGCGCGTAGTCGCTGAGCATCGTGCTGACCGGGTCGAGCGACGCCACGCGCCGGTCGAGGTGCAGCACGGCCAGGAGTACGACGGCACCCGCGAAGGCGGCCAGTGCCCCGGGGACGAGCAGCCGGGCGCGCAGGGACGGACGGGCAGGTGAAGGGCACAGCATGCGTGAAAACACTCCGGGACGGCTCGGCTGGTTCAGGCGAAGTCGCGGACGCTACCCGTGACCATTCCGTGACCATCGAAGACACGCCCCGGATGTGACGCAGACCTCAGTGCTCGCCGCCGTCCGGGATCTCCGCCGAGTCCGTGAGCCGCAGCTTGCGCCGGGCGCGCTGGTAGAACGTCGTCATCCCGAGCCGGACTACTCGCGCCGCGCTCGGCCGGGCACTCAGGTCGAGCCGGTCGCCGGGGGAGACGTACCCCTCGACCTGGCCGTCGACCTCCACCGCGAGCCGTCCGCTGGTCGGCAGCAGCTCCAGGGTCACCTCGTCGTGCACCGAGAGCACCACGCCCCGGCTGTACGCCGAGTGCGGCGCGGCGGGCGTGACGAGCAGCGCTTCCACCGACGGGCTGGTGATCGGCCCACCGGCGGAAAAGCTGTACGCCGTCGAGCCGGTCGGGGTCGCCACGACCACCGCGTCCGCCGAGTAGCTGACGAACGGCTGGCCGCCGACGCGGACCGCGACCACCGCGCTGCCGTCGCCGGGCACGCGCACCACCGCGATGTCGTTGAACGCCGTGATCCGCCGCCCGCCGAGCACCGAGTCCACGGCCAGCCGCGGCTCGACCGTGAACTGGTGGTCGTCGATCGCCGAGAGCGCGCCGGGCAGGTCCGGGACGTCGACCTCGGCGAGGAAGCCGAGCTTGCCGAGGTTCACCCCGAGCACCGGCGCGCGCTGCCCGTCGGCCAGCCGCATGGCCCGCAGCATCGTGCCGTCGCCGCCGAGGCTGACCACGAGGTCGGCGCGGCGCCCGAGTTCTTCGGGCGTCACGCCGATCGCGGCGCAATCCAGCCGGACGATCTCGTCCTCGATGCCGAGGATCTCGATGCCCCGGTTGCCCGCCCAGCCCAGCACGGCCTCGACGGCGGCCGCAGAGTCGCGGCGGGGGTGCAGCACCAGTCCCGCGGAGTGCATGTCAGCGGCCCCGGGCGGGCGCGGTTCCGAGCGTCATGCGCCCAGTCTGCCCGCTCCCGCCTCCCGTCGCGAGAACCGCAGCGCGCCGTCGTCGATCTTGCCGTGCCGGAGCTTGACGACGTCGTGCGCGTAGCTCATGCCCAGCTGCCACGGCGCCCGCGAGCCCGCCTTCGGGAACTCGTCGATCGACCGCAGCACGTACCCGGCGTCGAAGTCCAGCAGCGGCCGCTCGGTGACCGCCGGGTCGTCGTTGACCGGCACGGCCCGGTCGTACCCGTGGCGGTCGAGGTGGCGCAGCAGCCGGACGAAGTACTCGCCCACGAGGTCGGCCTTGAGCGTCCAGGATGCGTTCGTGTACCCGATCGTGAAGACGAAGTTCGGCACGCCGCTGAGCATCATTCCCTTGTACGCCATGGTTTCCGGCAGCTTCACCGGCTCGCCGTCGACGACCAGGTCGATGCCGCCGAAGGCCAGCAGCTTCAGCCCGGTGGCGCTGACCACGATGTCCGCGTCGAGTTCGCCGCCCGATTCGAGCCGGATCCCGGTCTTGGTGAAGGACGCGATCCGGTCGGTGACGATCGAGGCGTCGCCGCGCTTGATCGAGCGGAACAGGTCGCCGTCCGGCACCAGGCAGAGCCGCTGGTCCCAGGGCTGGTAGCGCGGCTTGAAGTGGGTGTCGACGGCGTAGCCCGGCGGCAGCTGCTTCATCGCGGCCTTGCGGATCATCGCCTTGACCACGCCGGGGCGGCGCCGGCTGAGCTGGTAGATGAGCGTGCTGACGGCGACGTTCTTCCAGCGCGCGATCGGGTACGCCAGCCGCGGGCCGAGCAGGGCGCGCAGCCGGTTGGCCAGCGCGTCCTCCGACGGCAGCGAAAGGATGTAGGTGGGGGAGCGCTGCAGCATCGTCACGTGCTCGGCGCGGTCGGTCATCGCCGGCACGAGCGTCACGGCGGTCGCGCCGCTGCCGATCACGACGACCTTCTTGCCGGTGTAGTCCAGGTCCTCGGGCCACTGCTGCGGGTGCACCACGGTGCCGCCGAAGTCCTCGATGCCGGGGAACTCCGGGGTGTGGCCGCCCGCGTAGTCGTAGTAGCCGCTGCACAGGTACAGGAACTTCGCGGTGAACTCCACGGGCTTCCCGTCGTGCACCGCCTCGACCGTCCACAGTGCGTCCTCTGTGGACCATTCGGCGCGGACGACCTTGTGCCCGAACCGGATGTGCCGGTCGATCCCGGCGTCGGCCGCGGTGTCGCGGACGTACTTCAGGATCGACGGGCCGTCCGCGATGGCCTTGGCGTCGGTCCACGGCCGGAACCGGTAGCCGAGGGTCTGCATGTCCGAATCGGACCGGACGCCGGGGTAGCGGAACAGGTCCCAGGTGCCGCCGATGGCGTCGCGCGCCTCGAGGATCGCGTACGTCTTGCGCGGGAACGCCGTGCGCAGGTGGTGGGCCGCGCCGACGCCGGACAGGCCCGCGCCGACGATCAGGACTTCGACGTGCTCGGTCATCGGCGGGCCTCCGTCCGCCGCGGGCGCCGCATCACGCGGGCCAGCACGGCGTTGTAGTGGGTGGGGGTGATGCGGGCGAGCGCGTCGAACAGGTAGGCGTCCGGGCCGACGAGGATGCGGGCCTTCCCGCGGTCGACGCCGGCGTGGATGATCGCCGCCGCCTTGTCCGGCGACGTCATGGTCATGGCCTCGAACTGCGCGGCCATCTCTTCGCGGCTGCGGCCCAGCCCGGTGGGGTCGCGCCGGACGCGGGCGTTGCGCGCGATGTTGGTCGTGATGCCGCCGGGGTGCACGGTGATCGCGCGGACGGCGGAGCCGTGCAGCTCCTGCCGCAGCGACTCGGTGAATCCGCGCACGGCGAACTTGGCCGCGCAGTACGCGCTCTGGTGGGGCATCCCGAGCAGGCCGAACACGCTGGAGGTGTTCACGATCGCGCCTTCGCCCTGCTCGACGAGGATGGGCAGGAACGCGCGCGTGCCGTGGACGACGCCGTGGAAGTTGATGTCGTGCAGCCAGTCGTCGTCCTCGATGACGGCGTCGAGAACCGTGGACGTGACGGCGACGCCGGCGTTGTTGAACACCGCGGCCAGGGGCGCCGGGGTCCAGTCCTTGACTTCCGCGGCGAAACGGAGCTGGTCTTCGGCGTCTCGGACGTCGAGCACGCGCGTCAGGACGCGGCCGTGGAGGGCGGCGGCCGTGGCCTTGAGGCCGTCTTCGTCGACGTCGGCCAACGCGACCGGAGAGCCGAGCCGGGACAGCCGGGTGGCCAGCGCGCGGCCGATCCCGGAAGCCGCTCCGGTGATGACCACCGGGCGGCCAGTGATGCTACGGGGCCGTGACATCGCTGCTCCTCGCGTGCTTGTCGATGAGGTCGAGGATGGTCGGCCACGCGCCTTCGGGCAGGTCGTGGCCCATGCCGGGGACGGTTTCGAGGCGGGCGCCGCGGATCGCGCGGGCGGTCGCGCCTCCACCGGTCGGGTGGACCATCCGGTCGCGGTCGCCGTGGATCACCAGCGTCGGCGCGGTGATGTTCCGCAGCAGCGCGGTCCGGTTGCCGGACTTCATGATCGCGGCGAGCTGACGGCCGACGCCACCGGACGTCGGGTCGCGGTCCCACCCCGTGCCGGCCAGTTCCCGGACCCACGCTTCGTCGAACGGGAAGCCGTGCGAGCCGATGTGCCGGAACATCCGGACCGCGCTTTCGACGGCCTCTTCGCGCGACTTCGGCGGCTTCGCGCCCATCATCCGCAACGTCGAGAGCGCGGGACGGCCCAGCAGGCGCGACCCGGTCGTCGACATGATCGACGTCAGCGTGCGGATCCGGTCCGGGTACCGCGCCGCGACCGTCTGGGAGATCATGCCGCCCATCGACACACCCGCGATGTGCGCGGTCTCGAGGTCCAGCGCGTCGAACAGGCCGATGGTGTCGGCCGCCATGTCCAGGAGGTCGTACTGCTGCGCGGGGAACCGGCCCGCGAGCATGCCGAGCAGGCTCGGCGGCCGGAAGCGCGGGTGCGTCGAGCGCCCGGCGTCGCGGTTGTCGAACCGGATGACCTCGAACCCGCGCCCGGCGAGCTGCGCGCAGAAGGCGTCGGGCCAGCTGTGCAGCTGCTGGCCGAGGCCGGCGACGAGGACCAGCGGGTCGGCGCCGGAGTCCCCGATCCGTTCGTACGCCAGGGAAATCCCCCGGCCGGCGTCGGCGATCTGTTCGGTCACTGCTCTCCTCCGGTCCGGCGGCGCACGACCGCGCGGCCGCCCTTGGCGGGGGCGTAGGCCACGCCCCTCGAGTGCCAGCGTTCGCCGGGCTCGCTCGTCGGGACCAGCGTGAAGTCCCGCAGCAGCGTACGTAGCACGACGGTCATCTCCATGGTGGCGAACGCGGCGCCGAGGCAGCGGCGGGTGCCGCCGCCGAACGGGATCCACTGGTAGAGGTCCGGCCGCGCGCCGTCGAAGCGGTGCGGGTCGAAGGTGGCCGCGTGCGGGAACACGGCGTCGTCGTCGTGCACCAGCGCGATGCTGACCAGCACGTTGTACCCCTTGGGCAGCGTCCACCGGCCCAGCCGGAAGCCGTCCTGCTTGACCTGCCGGGCGGTCAGGTCGATGACCGGGCGGCTGCGCTGGACCTCGAGGATCGTCGCGTCGAGGAGGCCGTCGCTTTCGCCGAGCTCGCGCAGGATCGCGGGGTGGCGGCGCAGGCGTTCGACGGCCCAGGCCAGCGTGGTCGCGGTCGTCTCGTGCCCGGCGGTGAGCAGGGTGAGGAGCTGGTCGGCGATCTCGTCGCGGGTCAGGCCGGAGCCGTCGTCGTAGCGGGTCTGCAGCATCATCGCGAGGACGTCGTCGCCGTCCGGGCGGGCCTTGGCGATCAGCCGGTCGACGATCGCGTCGTAGTCCCGGCGCATCCGTTCGAAGCGGCGCCACGGGTTGAAGCGGCCCTTCTTCGTGATCGGCAGGACGGCCAGCCGCGAACCGAGGGTGACGAACGGCGGGAGCAGTTCGCGCAGCTCCGCGAATTCGGCGCCTTCCGCGCCGAACACCGCGCGGAGAATGGCGTTCAGGGTGATCCGCATCATCGACGGCAGCGTGGCGAACTCTTTCCCGTCCGGCCAGCTCGCGAGTTCGCGGACGGTTTCCGCTTCGACGATCCGTTCGTAGGCGGCGAGCCGGCGGCCGTGGAAGGGCGGCACCAGGAGCTTGCGCTGCCGCTTGTGCTCGTCGCCGGAGAGGGCGAACAGCGACCGCGGCCCGAGGACGCGGCCGAGGTTGACTTCGAGGTTGTCGACGAGGTCGGGCCCGGACGTGAACAGCTGCTTGATTTCGGCGGGATCGGCGAGCACGACGGCGTTGCCGAAGATCGGCACGTTCACCGTGAAGGCGTCGCCGTAGCGTTCCTTGAGCCGCCGCATGCCCCGCAGCGGTTGGGTGAGCGCGTAGGCGCCCTGGACGGCGCGGGGCACGCTCGGTCCCGGCGGCAGCGCCACCGCGCTTGTCATGGTCGTCATCGACCCTCCCGGAAAGGTGGTACGCGAACGTACCGTCGGTACGGTACGCCGGTGTACCATCCGGTTTCAAGAGGAAGGGGTGACTGCCGTGGACGTCGACACCCGCCGGCACCGCCAGCGCCTGCTGGACGGCCTGGCCGAGTCGATCACCGAAACCGGCTTCCGCGACACGACGGTGGCCGACGTCGTCCGCCGCGCCCGCACTTCCCGCCGGACCTTCTACGAGCACTTTGCGAGCCGCGAGGAGTGCCTGATCGCGCTGCTGGCCGACGCGAACCGCGCGATGATCGAGCAGATCTCCGACGCGGTGGACCCTGGTGCGCCGTGGGCTCTCCAGGTCCGCCAGGCGATCGAGTCGTGGATCGCCTGCGCGGAGTCGGAACCGGCGATCACCCTGAGCTGGATCCGCGACGTCCCCGCGTTGGGCGCCGCGGCCCGGGACCTGCAGCGCGACGCGATGGAGGGGTTCATCGCGATGACGCAGCGCTTGACGGACACACCGTCGTTGCGCGCGGCGGGAATCAGCCCACCGTCGCGACAGGTGGCGATCATCCTGCTGGGCGGGCTGCGGGAGCTGATCGCGACGACGGTGGAGGACGGCGGGAGCGCTGGGGACGTCACCGAGGTGGCGGTGCGGGCGTCGATCGCGTTGCTGGGTCCCGGCTGAGCTGCCGCGGAATGCCGGCGCGCGGCAGGGGATCGTCGGTGACCGCGTACCAGCTGCGGAGGTTCGCCGGTGTGGTCCAGCGCTCCATGGTCTCCGCCAGCTCACCGTGGACGAAGAGCGCGTGACTGCACGCTTCGTGCCAGGCGCTGACGAGCTGCTCGCGCGTGCGGGAACCGCGGAACAGCTCGGCTTTGAGCGCGAACAGGCAGTGCAGCGAGTGCCGGAAGGCGGCCGCGCCCGGCATGGCGGCTTCCTGCAGCCGGTCGGGATTCCGCCCTTCGCAGGCAGGGCACGGGCACGCCCAGAAGTGGGCGATGTCGGGTGTGGCCGCGAAGAGGCGTTCGCAGGTTTCGAGCCGGTGGTAGCCGAGTAGCCGGGTGACGAAGGCCGAGACTGCCGGCCGGGGTGCGCCAGGTCGTGTCATGACCGGATACAGGTGGCGGAGGGCGCTGATGGTCCCCACCGCGGCGGCGTGCGCGCCGTGGCAAAGGACACCGACGGCGGAGACGTCGGAGCGCAGCAGGATGACCCGGACCGTGGCCTTGGCCAGCAGGCGCAGGAACCCGCGCAAGACGTACTGCGTGCCGAAAGGGTCATTGGCGTGCTCGAGAACGACCGCGACCGGTGCGCCGAAGGCGTTGATCTCACGGACAAGGGCGTCGCAGACCGCCGGTGTGGCGAACCACCTCGCGGCCAACGGCAACACAGCGACGGCGGGCTCGGGATCCCGGGTGGCCGCGAGCAGGATCGTACGGAGCCCGATCAGGTTGCGAGGGGCCAGGTAGCCCGAGTCCGTCAGCGGGATCAGGCCGAGGTCGCGCTGGCGGCGGCACCACGCAGGGTGCGTACCGCGGCCAGCGGAAGTGCGGTTCTTGCCGGAATACCGGCCGGCGTCGCAGAGGATCGGGCCGTCGAACCCGCGGTCGCGGAGCCGGCGAACGGTGGCTTCCGGCGCTGTCGCGGTCAGCACGACTCCGGTTTCGTGTTCCTGCGAAATCGCGAGCGCCACCTCGGCGTCGGCGGGCCGGCACTGGATCAGCAGCCGCCCGGCCAGGTGCTCGAGCGAATCAGCCATTCGTTCACGGTGAACGATTGCCGAGGCGCGTGTCAGCGGCGTTCACGCCGATGCCGAACGACAAACGCGCCAACGGCGCAGCGGCATTGCACAACGTGGCTGGCAGATGGCCGTGTGAGTGACCCGCACACCCTCGGTCTCAAATCGCGACAGCCGAGCCACTTTCCCGGCCCTAGCGTCGAACCCGGCCGTACCCGGCCACCGGAGCCGGGCGGCCGACGGAGGCCTGGGAAGACGTCCCGGACGCCGCCATCGGCGAGCCGACCGACGTGGTCGTGCGCGTCGACACCACCACCATCTGCGGTACGGACCTGCACATCCTGGAGGGCGACGTCGCCGCGGTCACCGACGGGCGGATCCTCGGGCACGAAGCCATCGGGACGGTGACCGCGGTCGGGGACGCCGTGCGCGCGTTCGCCGTCGGGGACCGGGTGCTGGTGCTCGCGATCACCCAGTGCGGGCGCTGCGAGTACTGCGGACGCGGGATGCCGTCGCACTGCCGGACCGTCGGCGGGATCGGCTGGATCTTCGGTCACCTCATCGACGGCACGCAGGCAGAGCACGTCCGGGTGCCGTACGCGGACACGTCGTTGTACGCGGTGCCGCCGGAGGTCGCCGACGAGCAGGCGATCTTCCTGGCGGACTCGCTGCCGACGGGCTACGAGGTCGGCGTCCTGGCCGGCCGCGTCCGCCCGGGCGACGCGGTGGCCGTGGTCGGCGCGGGCGCGGTCGGGCCGGCCGCGATCCTGACGACCGGCCTGTGGGGCGCGTCGAAGGTGATCGCCGTGGACTCCAACAAGTTCCGCCTCGAGAAGGCACTGGAGTTCGGCGCGACCGACGCCCTCGAAGCCGGCCCGGACACGCGGGCGGACGTCATGGGCTTGACCGACGGCCTCGGCGTCGACGTGGCCATTGAGGCGGTCGGCTACCCGGAAACCCTCCGCACGGCGGCGTCCCTGGTCCGCCCGGGCGGCCGCATCGCGAACATCGGCGTGAGATGGTGGCGTCGGGCCGCATCCCGGCCGAGCGCATGGGCACCCACCGCTTCACGTTCGGTGAGCTGACGGAAGCGTACGAGGTGCTCGCCAACTCGGCGTTGAAGGTGGTCATCACCCCGTGAGCGGCTAGGTCATGGTCGGATCGCCGAGCGCCAGCTCGGGCGGCCGGCCACCGCGCCGGACGACGAAGGCCGTCGAGCCGAACGGGGACGCCGACGCGCCCGGCCGGGACATCTCCACCCGCAGCAGGCGTGCGCCGGTCACGTCCAAGTCGATCGTGGCCGGCTTCCCGGCCGCGACGTCGTGCTGGGCGCGCGGGGTGCCGTCGAGCACCACGCGGACCCGGCCGACCTGGAACTTGTCGGCGGCGTCGTCGGGAACCCCGGCGACGGTGCTGAACCGCTGGTAGTTCCCGCCCAGCTCGAGCTCGACGAACCCGGTTCCGGTGGCGGTCGGCGACGTCGGCCGCAGCACGATGCTCTCTTCGAAACGGGTGCCGCCGATCGACGCCGGCCCGCGGCGCACGCCGTTGCTGGCGCACAGCCACGGCAGCTCGCCCGCCGGTACCTCGCGTGCTTCGCGGGTTCCACCGAGCCAGGTCCCGCGGCGGGGCATCGGGTACTGGCCCTGCCCGGTGATCGCGGCGACGAGGTCGGCAACCCCGGCTTCGGTGAATTCGACGACGGGGTAGCGCGTCGTCGAGTGGGCGTTGAGGAAGGCCGGGATCTCGTCGATCGAGCGGCCCGGCAGGACGACGGGCAGCACGCGCTCGGTCTCGCGGCGCAGGTCCCGGGTCAGGTTGTCACGGATGATCGCCGCCTCGAACTGGGATCCGCGGCCTTCGTGCGGCATCGCGGTGCCGTCGGCGCGCTCCTTGTAGGCGGGTGACGCGATGACGAGGATGAAGTCCGCCTTGGCGAGGTTTTCGGTGGCCCACAGCGACCAGTCCCGGCGCACGTTGTCGTACCAGAGGTCCAGGTGCACGTCCAACCCGATGGCAGTGCGCAAGAACGACGCGAACTCGTGCACGAGTTCCTTGTGTTCCGGGCTGTCGTGCGAGTAGGTGACGAACACCCGGGGTGCTTCACGGTCGGTCACCGGGAAAACGATGATGCGCCGATTCCGTGTTTGTCAAGGCTTTCGAGTGGGCCGTCGAGATTGTCCAGTGGTGGCCAGCTATTGGCATCATTCTGTCCAGTTTCCCGCCTTTCCCGGCTGCTCGGCCGCGGCCTAGGATGGCCGTTGCCTGGTGGGGAGCGGCGAAGGAGCGAAGGCACGCGTGTACGAGTACGACGTGTTCATCAGCTACCAACGCACCGGCCGGGACATTTCCGCGTGGGTTAAAAACCATTTCCACCCCCGGCTCGCGGAAGTCCTCGACAACAATCTCTACCGCGACGCGCGGATATTCTGCGACGACCAGGTGCCCACGGGTACGAGCTGGCCGGTCGAATGGCGCACGGCGTTGCAGCACACGCGGGTGCTGGTCCCGGTGTGTTCGCCCAAGTACTTCCGGGACGAGTGGTGCCTCGCCGAGTGGTACTCGATGGCGAAGCGGGAGGAGCTCACCACCGGGCCGCTGATCTACCCGGTGATCTTCTGCGACTCACGGAACTTCCCGGACTGGGCCCACGAGCGGCGGATGCGCGACCTGCAGCAGTGGAACCACCCCTTCGAGCACTTCCAGCTGACGCCGGCGTACCTCGAGTTCAACCACAAGATCGCAGAGATCGCCAAGGAGCTCGAAGAACTCATCGAACGAGCGCCGGATTGGCGGGCGGACTGGCCGGTGCTCACGCCGGCCCCCGAGCCGCCGAAGCCGGCGCGGATGCCGAGGTTCTGACGGATGCCGGGTTCGGTGTTCACCTTCTACTCCTACAAGGGCGGCGTCGGCCGCAGCTTCACGCTGGCCAACATCGCCGTGCTCCTGGCCCGCTGGGGCCACCGGGTGCTCTGCCTGGACTGGGACCTCGAAGCGCCGGGGCTCGGCGACTACTTCCGGCCGCAGCTGCCGGGCAGGCCCCGCGGCGGAGTGGTGGATCTCGTCGCGGACTTCCGGGCCGGCCGGTTCGCCCCGAACGCGCACGTCATGCGACTGCGGGGTGCCCGCGTGCTCGACTTCATCGCGGCCGGGAGCGAGGGGCCCGGGTACGTCGCCCAAGTCCAGGCGATCGACTGGGACGAGCTCTACGACGAGGGGTTCGGCGAGTACCTCGAGAAGTGCCGGGAGCAGTGGACGAACGACTACGACTTCGTGCTCATCGACAGCCGCACCGGGATCTCCGACATCGGGAGCATCTGCACCGCGCACCTGCCGGACCACCTCGTGGTGCTGTTCACGGCGAACCGGCAGAGCATCCGCGGCGCGCTGGACCTCGCCGATCGGGCGGACAAGGCGCGGAACCTGCTGCCGTTCGACCGGTCCCGGCTGACCGTCCTGCCGATCCTGTCGCGCTTCGACAACCGGGAGGAATACGGCCGGTCGGAAGAGTGGCGGAAGATCGTCGTCGGCGAGACGGCCGAGCTTTACCGGACGTGGCTCGACCAGGGTGTCGCGCTGGAGACGATGTCGCGGCACCTCACGCTGCCCTACGTCTCGTACTGGAGTTTCGGCGAACAGCTGCCGGTGCTGTCGGAGAAGACACCGAGCGCGGACCAGATCGGGTTCGCGCTGGAGACGGTCGCGGCGGTGATCGCCTGCCGCCTCGACCGCACCGACCTGCTGGCCGAGAACCGGGACGCGTACGTGGCGGCGGTGCGCGCGAGCCACCAGGAGTTCAAGCACGAACTGCGGGTCAGCATCCCGAGGTCTTCGGTGGGGCCGGCCGCCGAGCTGGTCGAGGAGCTCAAGAAGCTGAACGTCCGGGTGGTGAAGTCCTTGTCGGGCGACCGTTCCCTGCTGTCCCGGGCCGAGGACGACGCCCGCCACCTGTGCCTGGTCGTCGACGGCAAGGTGAGCCGCTGGCAGGCGGCGGAGGTCGAGCTGTTCCTGCACCGGACGCTCGGCCAGGACCGCCGGGTCATCCCGGTCCTGACTTCCGGCACGGAGGCGGCCGGCCTGCCGGGCTACGTCGGCAACCTGCGCTACGTCCGCCTCGGCGCCCGCGGCCCGGCGGAGGTGGCCCGCGACCTGGTCGCCCAGCTCCACGGCTTCACCCCGCTGCTCGACGCGGTCGACCTCGCCGAAGTCCTGCACCAGGCCCGCGACGCGCAGTTGCGCCCGTCTCGCTGGGACCTGGTCGACGAACTGGTCGACGGCCTCCGCGCCGCGATCGGCGCCGGCGACGAAGCCCGGGCGAACGA
>NZ_JAAGNB010000241.1:0-7209 GCF_010550475.1 Amycolatopsis sp. SID8362 | reverse complement strand
TGGGCGACGCCGGCCCGTGGGAGGCCGGGCGGCTGCTCGGCCTGTCGCTCGACGGGGTGCTGGTCGTCGTCGCCGGCGAGACGCGCGGGCTGGCCGAGGAGAGCCTGGCCGGCATCGAAGGGCGGCTGGCGCGGCTCGGCATCGTCTCGGCGTGGCAGCTCACGCCGTCCGTGCAGGCCGGCGTGGTCTCGCTGCGCGAAGAACAGTACGACGCGATGCTGGCGCTGCTGCCGGAAGTCGCGCTGGCGCGCACCGGCGTCAGCCCGGTCTACCGCTCCCTGACCGACACCCCGCGCGCCCTGCACCTGGCGCGCACGGCGCTCGCCGGCATTTCGCCGGGACGGCGCGAGGTGCGCGCGTTCAGCGCCAGTCCGCTCGCCGCGTTCGTCGCCCACGATCCCGACGAGGGACGGCGGCTGGCGAACGAGGTCTTCGGGCCGGTGCTCGACCTGCTCGCCGAGGAACGCGACGTGCTGCTGGAAACGCTGCGGGAGTACTTCGCCGCCGGCGGGGCGTCCGAACAGGTGGCCCAGGTCATGCACTGCCACGCCAACACCATCCGGAACCGGTTGCGCCGCATCCGGGAACTGACCGGCCGGTCGCCGTCCGACCCGCGGGACCTGGCCGAGCTGGTGACCGCGCTGCAGGCGCTGGAGCTGAGCTCCGCGCGCCGCCACTGAAAACCCGTCCACCGACACCGGGGAAGTCCCATGAACGAGACCATCACGGCCAAGACCATCGGCACGCCGCAGGGCGGGCTGTTCGACAACCCGTGGCCGCCCGGGTTCCCGGCCGCCGGCCAGCGCGTCGCGCTCTTCGCCTACGAGGTGACGACGGTCGACGGAACCGCGGAGGACATCCGGACCTACCACGTCGGCCCGGCCGAAACCGAGGCCCGCGGGCCGATCGGCACGCCGCACGACGAACCGCAGGGGATCACGGTCGCCTGGCGCGGCTGCGGGACCGCCTCGGTGGTCCGGGTCGAGGCCCCGCCGGGCGCCGAGCGCACCTGCGACGTGACGCCGGACGACCGGGATCTCCTGTGACCGCGGGCCGGGGGTGACGCGCGTGCCGGACTGGACCGCGGGCGCGCTGGTGATCTTCGGGATCACCGGCGACCTCGCCACGAAGATGACGTTGCCCGCGCTGTACCGGCTGGAACGGCGCGGCGCACTGCAATGCCGGGTCGTCGGGGTCGCTTCCGGTGACCTGCCGGAGGCGGACCTGACCGAGCTGGCGCGCCGGGCGATCGAGAAGTCCGACGTGCCGTTCGACGAAGCGGTGTTCGCGCGGCTGGCCCGCCGGATGAGCTACGTGGGCGGCGACGCGAACGACCCTCGGCTGTACGAGGCGCTGGCGGCCGAGCTGGCCGGGATCCGCCGGCCGCTCCACTACCTCGCGTTGCCGCCGTCGTTGTTCGCGCCGGTCGTGGAGCGGCTTTCGGCGGCCGGCCTGCTGGCCGACGCGCGGGTCGCGCTGGAGAAGCCGTTCGGCACCGACCTCGAGTCGGCGCGGGAGCTGCGTGCCCGGCTCCGCCAGGTGCTCGACGAGCGGCAGCTCCTGCTCGTGGACCACTACCTCGGCAAGGAACCGGTCATCGAGATCGAATACCTGCGCTTCGCCAACCACGTCATGGCGCAGCTGTGGGATCGCGACAGCGTCGCGGCGGTGCAGATCACCACGGCCGAGAAGCTGGACGTCGCCGGGCGCGGCCGGTTCTACGACTCGGTCGGGACGGTGCGCGACGTCGTGCAGAACCACTTGCTGCAGCTGCTCGCGCTGGTGGCGATGGACGCGCCCGTCGACTCCGGCGTGGCGGACCTGCGGGCGAAGAAGCTGGAGGTGTTCAAGGCGATTCCGGCGGTGGAGGTGCGCGGCTGCGTGCGCGGGCAGTACGAGGGCTACCGGGCGGTGCCCGGGGTGGCGGCCGATTCGGACACCGAGACCTACGTCGCCATCGAGCTGGCGATCGACAGCTGGCGCTGGGCCGGGGTGCCGGTTTTCCTGCGTGCCGGGAAATGCCTGCCGGTGACCGCCACCGAGGTGCGGCTGATCCTGCGCCACACGCCCCGGTTGCGCTTCCTGCCGGACGCCGCGCAGGTCGAAGCGAACCAGCTCGTGCTGCGCATTTCCCCCGAGCCCGCCCTGCGGCTGCGGTTGTCCGGTTTGGACGGTGCGGGCCGGTGGCGCCCGGTCCGGCTCGACACGACGTTCGAGCGGGATCTCGGCACGCCGGAGTCACCGTACGAACGCCTGCTGGCCGACGCCTTGGCCGGGGACGACCGGCTGTTCGCCTGGCAGGACGCGGTGGAGGAGAGCTGGCGCATCCTGCGGCCGCTGCTGGCGTACCCGCCACCGGTGAAGCCCTACCCGGCCGGCACGTGGGGTCCGCCCGCCGCCGACGACCTCGTCGCCGGACACCCTGCCTGGCAGTCACCTTGGCTGCCGGGCACCTGAACCGACAGGAGACGGAGATGAGCTGGATCGAAGAGACCAACCCCGGCCCGGAAGCGGGCTGGTACTTCAACACGAGCACGGGCGAGGTCGAACACGGCCGGCACTCGCGCGCCGTGGACCTGCTGGGCCCGTACCCCGACGAAGAAACCGCCCGCCGGGCTTGGGAAAACGCCCACGAACGCACCGCGGCGGCCGACCGAGCCGACGCGGACTGGAACGGCGAGGGGTGAACCGTCCCGCGCGCCACCCCTAGAGATAGGTCATCGCTGTGTGGACGATTCCATGAGCAGAATTGGTGCGGCATCGAGCAGGCGGCGAAGGCTTGTGTCGAGCGGCCAAACAAAGTGCAGTTCGCGGCCGAGCCGCCGATCCACCGCGGCCGCCGCCCCCGGCGGTATGCGGCTGGTATCAATCCGGTCGACGATCGGGTCCAGCAATGACGGCGGCGTCGACAGGTAGAGCAGCTCCCGGAGTGGCCCGGGGTTCTGCGCTGTAAGCCCGGCGAGGTAAACCAGTCCGTGGTGCGTGACGAGCAAACGTTCGGACGTGATCGTGACGCCGCCGGCGGCCTCGCGGCCACCCCAATCCAGTGCGGCGAGACGGCCCAGCGCCACGCGCCTGGGGCCGTCGTCGGAGAGCAGCTTGTCGACGTCCGCTCGCCGGATTCCCGGCGGCGATCCGGCGCCGGTGCCGAAGTGCCGGCGCAGGGCGTCCTCGAAGAAATCAGAAAGTCGCTCGCTCATTGCGTGCTCCCGTCGGATCCGGCTTCCCGCCTGCGACGCTAGGCCGGTGTCCGCTCAGCGTCGAGGTATGGGCACGAAGTTTGTCGAACCTGACAGCGAGCGCAGGGTGGGAACCCAACCCGTCGATCACCCCTCGGGTGGATCCGGCGATGTGCCGTCGCTGGTTTCCGGGTAGCACGCGACGACCGCAGCCGATGGCCGAGGAGCGACATGCTGACCGAGCGCTCGACCCTGACCCAGTTCCTCATCGAAGAGCGACGGCGGCATCCCGGATCCAGCGGCGAGCTGAACGGCCTGATCCTCGACGTCGCGCTGGCCTGCAAGACGATCTCCGGGCAGATCAACGTCCAGGGTGAGGCCCAGCAGAAGCTCGACGTGGTGGCGAACGACATCTTCCTGCGCGCCAACGAGTGGGGAGGCCATCTCGCCGGAATGGCGTCGGAGGAACTCGAGGAGCCGTATCCCATGGACGGGTCGTCGAACATCGATGTCAACGTCGCGGTGGGCAGCATCTTCTCGATCCTGTGGGTGCCCACCGCCGGCGCACCCGTGACGACCGAGGACTTCCTCCGGCCGGGAACCGAACAGGTCGCGGCCGGCTACGCACTCTACGGGCCGGCCACGGTTCTGGTGCTGTCCGTCGGGACCGGGGTGCACAGTTTCACCCTCGACCCGATCCTCGGCGAGTTCTTCCTGACGCGGCAGGACATCAAGCTGCCCGGCACGACCGCGGAGTACGCGGTCAACAGCTCCAACCGGCGCTTCTGGGAGCCTGCCGTCCTGCGCTACGTCGACGAGTGCCGCCAGGGCGTGAACGGCCCGCGCGAGAAGGATTTCAAGGGGATCGTCGCGTCGCTGGTGGCGGAGACGCACCGGATCCTCACCCGCGGCGGAGTGTTCTTGTACCCGCGCGACACGAAGGATCCCGCGAAACCCGGGCGGCTTCGGCTGCTGTACGAGGCCAACCCCGTCGCGTTCCTGATCGAACAGGCAGGAAGTCGCTCATCATGCGCGGAGCATTCGACGGTCTCGATCGAGAGACCGGGTTGGCGGAGCTGTCTCACTCGCGGCCCGGCGGAATGGCTGACGGTCTTAGAGCAGCGTGGAGCCGCCCGCCATACTGAAGACGGCGTGCCTCGAACCTTCAGGATTTCGCGCGAGGTGCCTCGCGGTCGTACGGCGGGCTGGCCGGAGCGCGAAGGCCCGCCGTGACGAACGCGACCAGCTGTTCTCGTTCGGCTCGGTCGGAGAGGCCCGAGCCCGAGGACAGGGCGGCGAAGGCGAGGATCGTCCCCACCGCCAGCCGGACCCGCTGCGCTGCCTCACCGGCGGGGACGAGGCCGCGACCCCGGAGTTCGCCGATCAGCCTGCCCACGCCCGGGTCCTCGAGTATTCGGTCAAGCGGCCGGCGGCCGGCCGTCGAATCGGCCGCGACTGCCGACAGCACCCCCTGGACGGCGGACGCCGGCTCGTCGCTGAGCGCTACGAGAGGGTCGAGGAAGGCCCGCACCACGTCCTCGACGCTCGCATCGGTGGTGAGCCGGTCGAATCGGCGCGCCCGCTCGAGGTTCACCGGCACGAGGATTCGGGCCAGCAACGCGTCCAGTAGGGCACTGCGGCCGCCGAATGCTGTGGTCACCGCGGCAACGTTGACGCCCGCAGCCGCGGTGATGTCCCGCACGGAGACGAGCTCGCGGTCGCCGGTGGCCAGCAAGTCCATCGCGGCGTCGAGCAGTCTCTCGCGCATCACCTCGCGTCGCACCACGGAACGCCTTCCCATTTGCCGAGCCCGCAGGATCTACTATGGTCAGCTTAAACACTGTTTAGGTCGGCTGTCGACCGGCCCGACATGGAGGAGCCCCATGGGCGACAGGTTCATCCTGACCGGCGTTCGGGTCTTCGACAGCGGAGAGCTCAGCGCTCCCGTTGACGTGGCTGTCGCAGGCGGCCGCATCACGAGACCCGCGAACGGAACCGAAGTCGTCGACGGGCGTGGCGCGGTGCTGCTACCCGGACTCATCGACACCCACGTGCACATCGAGACGGTCCAGCAGCTGCAGGCGTACGGCCGGTGGGGCGTCACGACCGTGCTGGACATGGGATCTCCGGACTGGCGCGCGACATCGGCGTTGCGCGGGCTCGAAGGGCTCGCGGATCTGCGCAGCGCGGGAGCGGTGGCGTGCGCCCCGAACGGGACCGCCGTGCGAAAGATGGGCTACCCGTCGTCCAGCGTTGTCCACGGGCCGCAGGACGCTGCACGATTCGTCGCCGACCGGATCGCCGACGGAGTCGACCACATCAAGGTCGTGCTGGACGAGCGGCTCCCGTTCCAGCCGAAACCACTCGACGAGGTGACCGTGTCCGCGATCGTGGCGGCAGCCCACGAGGCCGGGCTCCTGGTGTGCGTGCACGCGACATCGGCGAAGAGCTTTCGGATCGCGTCCCGCGCCGGCGCGGACGTGCTCACCCACGCGCCGCTCGCGGAGCGCCTCGAGGTGGCGGACACACGACGTATCGCCGACCAGGGGCTCGCTGTCTCACCCACGCTGGTGATGATGAAGAAGCTCGTCGAACACTTTCCCGCACCCTTCAAGCCGAAAAAGATCACCTACACCAACCCGGAGGAAACAGTGCGGGCCTTGCACCAGGCCGGCGCGACAGTCCTCGCGGGCACGGACGCCAACAGCGATCCGACCGCTCCGAACACCATCGAGCACGGCGCGGCCCTCCACGACGAGCTCGACCTCCTCGTGCGAGCGGGCCTCACCCCCGCCGAAGCGATCACCGCCGCCACTTCTGCCGCGGCCGACGCGTTCGGTCTTCGCGATCGCGGCCGCATCCGCGAAGGGCTTCGGGCCGATCTGCTTCTCGTCGACGGTGACCCCACCACCGACATCCTCGCCACCCGAAACATCCGCGGAGTTTGGATCGCGGGCCAGGCGGTGCGCTGATGACCGGCGAGCCGTGGGGGATTCGAGTCGCTGCCGGCCACGACGCTGCTGACGGACCGCACGTCCGACTGGCCGCCGGGCGCGATCGACCTCTGCAGCCGCCCGACGGCCACGACTCGGAATGATCAGTTCCGGTCGCACGGGTGGCCGCCGGCGCTGGCGGTTCGTCTCGTCATGCCTCAGCGATGCGGGAGATCCCGGGCTCGTCGAACAGGTGACCCATGCGGTGCTGTTTGGTGGCCAGGTAGCGAAGGTTCGCAGGCGCCGCACCGGTCGTGAGCGGGAGCCGGAGCACGACGGAAACTCCGCCGGTTTCCAGGTCCCGGATCTTGGCGGGGTTGTTGGTCAGCAGCCGGACCCGGGTGATGTCGAGGTCCCGCAGGATCGCTGCCGCGGCACCGTATTCGCGTGCGTCGGCCGGTTCGCCGAGGCGGAGGTTGGCGTCCACTGTGTCCAGTCCGGCGTCCTGGAGTTCGTAGGCCGCCAGCTTTTTCGCCAGCCCGATGGCCCGGCCTTCGTGGCCGCGCAGGTACACGAGCACCCCGCCGTTGCGCCCGATCCGCGCCAGCGCGTCGTCGAGCTGCGGGCCGCAGTCGCAGCGCCTCGAACCGAGGGATTCGCCGGTGAGGCATTCGGAGTGCACCCGCGCGATCACCTCGTCGCGCGGCCTGTCGCGGACGAGTGCGAGATGGTCGGCGCCGGTGCTCAGGTCGCGGTAGCCCAGCGCGCGGAAGCTGCCGTAGCGGGTCGGCAACTCGGTGTCGGCGGTCCGCACCACGCGCGGCTCTTCCCGGAACGGCAAGGGATTCCGGCGCCGGTAGGCGATCAGCTCCGCGATGCTCAGCGCGGGCAGGCCGAACCGGCTCGCCAGCGCGTCGACGGCGGCGCCGCGGAGCATCGACCCGTCGTCGTCCACCAGTTCCGCGATGGCCGCGACGGGCGGCACGCCCGCGAACCGGCACAGGTCCACCGCCGCCTCGGTGTGTCCTGGCCGCTCCAGCACGCCACCGGCTCGCGCGCGCAGCGGCAGGATGTGCCCGGGGCGGGCGAAGTCCGTG
>NZ_JAAGNB010000186.1:0-15714 GCF_010550475.1 Amycolatopsis sp. SID8362 | reverse complement strand
CGGCACGGTCCCCACGCCGCCGGCCGCGACGCGCGCGTCGGCGACGACGCCGTCCCGGACGTCCAGTGCGACGGCCGCCGAGCACAGCGCGAATTCGTAGGACTGCCGGTCGCGCACCTTGACGTAGGTGGAGTTCGCCGCCCAGTCCAGGCGGGGCACGACCACCTCGGTGATCAGCTCACCCGGCCGCAGGTCGTTCTCCAGCGCCGGGGTGTCGCCGGGCAGCTGGTAGAAGTCGCGCAGGGCGACTTCGCGCGTGCCTTCGGCGTCGGCCAGCTTCACGCGGGCGTCGAGCGCGACCAGGGCGACCGCGACGTCGCTGGCGTGCGTCGCGGCGCACGAGTCGCTGGTGCCGAGGATCGCGTGCATCCGGTTCGCGTTGGTGAGCGCGGGGCAGCCGCTGCCGGGCACGCGCTTGTTGCACGGCGAGGCGACGTCGCGGAAGTACGAGCAGCGCGTGCGCTGCAACAGGTTCCCGCCGATGCTGGCCATGTTCCGCAGCTGCTGGGACGCGCTGAGCAGCAGGGCCCGCGAGATCGCCGGGTACACCTGCGGGTGCGCGGCGATGGCGCTCATCCGCTCCAGCGCGCCGAAGCGCAGGCCGTCGCTCGTGTCGATGCCGCGCAGCGGGACCTGGTTGATGTCGAGGACGTGCTCGGGCGTGAGGACGTCGAGCTTCATGAGGTCGACGAGCGTCGTGCCGCCGGCGAGGAAGGTGCCGGGGGTCGCGAGCGCCGCTTCGACGGTGGTGGGCGCGGTCAGCTCAAAGGGACGCATCGGCGCTCCTCGCCTGCTCGACGGCCTTGACGATGTTCGGGTAGGCGGCGCACCGGCAGAGGTTGCCGGACATGAACTCGCGTACGTCCTCGACGCCCTGCTCGACGGCGGCGACCGCGGACATGATCTGCCCGGCGGTGCAGAACCCGCACTGCAGCGCGTCCTGGTCCACGAACGCCTGCTGCACCGGGTGCAGCTCGTCCGCTGTGGACAGTCCTTCGACGGTGGTGACCGGCTCCTTGACGGTGGCCGCGAGGATCAGGCACGACAGCACGGGCCGCCCGCCGACGTGCACCGTGCAGGCGCCGCACTGACCGCGGTCGCAGCCCTTCTTGGGGCCGGTGACCTCGAGGCGCTCGCGCAGCGCGTCCAGGAGCGTCACGCCGGGATCGACGGTGAGGTGTTCGGTACTGCCGTTGACTTCGAGTGAGATGTCCACTGGTCTCTTTCCGCAGCTCGCCCGGTGCGGGCGGTGGTGGTGGCGGCGATCAAGGGAGCGGATAGTCATCCGCTTCACCCGTTGGCGAGGCTAGCGGATTACAATCCGCTTCGCAACGAACCCGGCGCGCTGGAGTTGCTCCAGGTCTGGGTTAGATTCGGACGGACATCCGATGGGGAACGAGGAACGGGAGGGACGATGACGACGGGCTCGGTCAGCCCCCGGCGCGCGGACACCCGGCGCAACCACGAGCGCATCCTCGTCGCCGCCGGGGAGTCGCTGGCCCGGACGGGCGAAGTCTCGTTCAACGCGATCGCCAAGCAGGCCGAAGTCGGCGTCGGCACGGTGTACCGGCACTTCCCGACGCCGGAGTCGCTGATCCTCGCGGTTTACCAGCGCGAGGTGCGGCACATCGTGGACATCGTGCCGGTGCTGCTGGACAAGCACGGGCCGGCCGAGGCGTTCCGGGTGTGGGTCACCGACCACCTGGCGCACTACATGATGACGAAGAAGGGACTCGCTGACGCCCTGCGCCGCGCGACGGCCTCGCGCGGCGAGCTGCCCGCGAGCGCGTACGAGTCCATGATCGGCGCGATGGCGGCGCTGCTCGAAGCGAACGAGGCGGCGGGAACGGTGCGGCCCGGCCTCGACCCGGTGGTGGTGCTGCGCGGCCTGGCCGGCCTGCTGCTGCTCGACCCGGGCGGCGACTGGCGGGGCGAGGCGGCGGGCCTGGCCGACCTGCTGTGGCACGGGATGGCCCGCTAGGCGGGTTCGGCCAGCCGGACGGTAACCGTGACCCGGCCCTTTTCGTCGCGGCGGGCGACGGCGTGGCCGGTGCGCTCGGTGTCGTCGAGTTCCAGCGACAACGGCGCGCCGTCGCCGGTGAAGTTGCGCCACCACGACTTCGCGTCCGGGAGGCGGACGCCGATCGTGACGACGTCGCCCGTGCGCCGGTAGCCGACGGGGGTGGTGAAGGTGCGGCCGGAGCGGCGGCCGGTGTAGGTCACCTGGGTCAGGTGGCGGCGGACCAGCCGTCCCCAGCGCGGTGATGTCCGGAGGGTGCCCACGCAGGTGTTGAAGCGGGCGACGGCGTTCTTCGGGAGCGGGCCTCGGTACCCCATGGGGTCCACCGTACCGGAAACCGGAGATGGGTGTTCCGGTTGCCTGGTGAGCCAGGCACGTAGGACCTCCGCGGTGCGTTCCGGCTGGTCTTCCGGGAGGTAGGTGTAGGAGTCGCCGATGGTCCGCAGGTCGGCGCCCAGGTGGCGGGCGTAGTCGCGGGCCGGGGCGAGCGGGAAGACGTGGTCTTCCTCGGCCCAGGCGAGCAGTGTGGGTCGGCGGAAGTCCCGGACGAGCCGCTCGGCCGCCGCCCGGCTGTACCGCGCCGACACACTCCCGATGGCCTTGCGGCCGTCGAAGCGGATTTCGCGGCGGGTGAGGACCGGTCGGACGTAGCTGTGCATCGCCGCCGTGTCGATCGGGTGCTTGGCGAGCCAGCCGTAGGTGGTGCGCCAGCGCCAGGTCCGGGGAACGCGCAGCACCTGGTAGAGGGCGCGGTAGGTCGCCCGCGTCCGGGCGGTCGCCTTCAGCAGGCCGAAGCCGCCCGGCGTCGGCGGCCACGTCGAGTCCGGCGTTTCGCACGTCGCGAGCACCAGTCGCCCGAGCCGGTCCGGGTGGTGGGCAGCGACCAGTTGGCTGTAGGCGCCGCCCGAGTCGTTGCCGATCAAGGTGACGCCGGTGAGGTCGAGTGCGTCGAGGAAGCCGGCGATGAGCCCGGCGATCCCGGGCGGGGAGAGGTCCGCGTCCCGGTTCATCGGAACGACGTGCGAGCCCAGCGGGAGATCCGGGGTGAGGCAGCGGAAGTCCTTCGCCAGCAACGGAACCAGCTTGCGCCAGAGGCTGGCGTTGACCAGGTAGCCGTGTGCGAAGACGGGCACCGGCCCGGCGCCGGCGTCGTGGTAGCGCAGGACACCGGCGGGCAGCCGCAGTTCCCGGGGTTCGCCGAGCCGGGGGTCGCGCCAGGAGGCCTCCCGGGTCATCGCAGGAACCGGCGGCGGCCGAGCAGCGGGCCGACGCCGGAGCGCCACCAGCGCGGCCAGGTGGCCGGACGGCTGAGGACTTGCCGGGCCAGCGGTGCGGAGTCGAAGAAGGCGTCGCGGCGCAGGACCTTGCCGCGCTCGTCGAGCCACAGCTGGTCGACCGCGCGGAAGGTCAGTGGTTTGCCGGCGAGGGTGGCGCTCGCCTGCCAGGTGATGAACAGCGTGTCCTCCCGGCCTGCCCAGTCCAGGACGTCGCCGCGGAGGTCGGGCAGGAAGGCGACGAGGCGGCCGGCTTCGGCCTGCCAGTGCGCGCGGCCTCGTGCCGGGGCCAGCATCGGCTGGTTGAGCTCGACGTCGTCGGCGAGCAGATCGTCCCAGGCGTGCGGGCCGGGTGCGGCCCAGCCGGCCGCGAAGGCGTGGACGGCCTGTTTGTGCAGGCAGGGCCAGTCAGGCATGCCGGCACCCCCTTTGTTGCAACCATTGCAAGAAGTCCGCGGGTACGGTAACAGCGTTCTTGTAACGGATGCAAGAAAGGCCGGCATGGACCCGCGGAAGCAACGGACGATCGACGCGCTCCTGCGCGCGGCGGAGGAGGTCTTCACCGGCCGCGCCGCCGCGGACGTGACGGTGGAGGAGATCGCCGGCTGCGCCGGCGTCGCGGTCGGGTCGATCTACAACCACTTCGGCTCGAAGGCCGGGCTGCACGCGGCCGTCGTCGAACGGGCGCTGGACGTCGACCGCCGCTACATGGACCGTGCGTACCGGCAAGATCGCACGCCGGTCGAGCAGCTCTACGCGGCTGCCGACGAGTACCTCGAGTTCTTCGTGGCGTACCCGGAGTACTTCCGGATGCTGGCCTTCCCGGGCGACCCCGGGCAGTACGCGGCGGGCAAGGAGCTGGCCGAGCGGCTGGTCCGGTCGGTCGCCGAGCAGAACGGCCGCTTGGTGGACGCGCTCCGCCGCGGCGTGGCGGCGGGGGAGCTCCGGACGGTCGACCCCGATGAGGTCGCGACGGTGCTGTGGGCGTCGTGGAACGGCGTGATCAGTCTCGGCTGGCGCCCGGACAGCCTGCGCCGCTCTCCGGAAGAGCTGCGCGGGCTGCTGCGCACGGCCACCGACGTCGTGGCGCACGGGCTGCTGGCCCGCTGACGGGAGTCAGGTCGACGTAGGGAAGTTGAACCCTGCCTCCGTCCGGGGCCAGCGGGTGGTGACGACCTTGGCGCGGGTGTAGAAGCGGACGCCTGCCGGGCCGTGGATGGGGCTGTCGCCGATGAGGGAGTCCTTCCAGCCGCCGAAGGAGTAGTACGACATCGGGACCGGGATCGGGACGTTGACGCCGATCATGCCGACCTTGACCTCGCGCTGGAACTTGCGGGCGGCCTCGCCGCTGCCGGTGAAGATCGCGGTGCCGTTGCCGTACGGGTTGGCGTTGATGACCGCGATCGCCTCGTCGACCGTCTCGGTGCGGACGATCGCCAGGACCGGGCCGAAGATCTCGTCGCGGTAGGCGTCCATCTCCGTGGTCACCCTGTCCAATAGGGACGGTCCGACGAAGAAGCCCTCGTCGTGGCCTTCGACCCGCAGACCGCGGCCGTCGACCACCACCGTCGCGCCCTGCTCGGCGCCCCGCGCGACGGAGTTCACGACCCGCTCGCGGGCGGCCTCGGTGACGACTGGGCCCATGTCGCTCGCCGGGTCGCTGCCCGGGCCGACCTTGACCTCGTTCGCCTTGCGCTCGAGGATCTCGACGAGCTTGTCGCCGGCCGCGCCGACGGCCACACCGACCGAGATCGCCATGCAGCGCTGGCCGGCCGAGCCGAACGCCGCCGCGGTGAGGTGGTCGGCCGCGTAGTCCAGGTCGGCGTCGGGCAGGACCACCGCGTGGTTCTTCGCGCCACCCAGTGCCTGGACGCGCTTGCCGGCCGCGGTGCCGCGCTCGTGCACGTACTTCGCGATCGGCGTCGAGCCGACGAACGACACCGCCGCGATGCCGGGGTGGTCGAGGATCGCGTCGACCGCGGTCTTGTCGCCGTGCACGACGTTGAACACGCCGTCCGGCAGGCCGGCTTCGGCGTACAGCCGCGCGACGAAGTTCGACGCGGACGGGTCGCGCTCGCTCGGCTTGAGGACGAACGTGTTGCCGGTGGCGATCGCGATCGGGTGCATCCACAGCGGCACCATGATCGGGAAGTTGAACGGCGTGATCCCGGCGACCACCCCGAGCGGCTGCCGGAAGTCGTGCACGTCGACGTCGCGGGAGACCTGGTCGGAGAAGCTGCCCTTGAGCGCGTCGGCGATGCCGCAGGCGTACTCGACGATTTCCCGGCCGCGGACGACCTCGCCGCGGGCGTCCTCGATCACCTTGCCGTGCTCGCTGGAGATGATCCGCGCCAGCTCGTCCTCGTGCCGCACCAGCAGCTCGCGGAAGGCGAACATCACCTTGGTGCGCTGGGACAGCGACGACTCGCCCCACGCCTCGAAGGCCTTGCTCGCGGCGGCGACCGCGGTGTCCACATCGGACGCTTCGGCGAGCCGGACTTCGGCCTGCTGCTTCCCGGTGGCCGGGTCGAAAACGGGTGCCGTGCGGGTGGAGCCCGCGGACGTGGCGGTGCCGTTGATCCAGTGTTCGATGGTGTGCACGCTTGCTCCTCCAGGTTTCACAGCAGTCCGACCGCGGTGTCGACGGCCTTGGCGACGTCGCCGTCGTGCGGGTAGAGCAGCGAGCGCCCGACCACGAGGCCCTGCACGGTCGGGAGCGCGAGGGCCCGTTGCCACGCCGCGAAGGCCGCGTCGGCGTCCTTGACCTCGCCGCCGAGCAGGACGGCGGGCAGCGTCGAGGACGCCAGCACGCGCTCCATCTCGTCCACCACCGGCAGCTTGAGCCAGGTGTAGGCCGACGAGCGGCCGAGCCCGGCGGCGATGGTGATGGACCTGATCACGGCGTCGGGGGAGAGGTCGTTCTTGAGGCGCCCATCGGCCCAGACCGACAGGAACGGCTCGACCATCGCGATCAGCTTGCGGTCGGCCAGGTCGTTGACGGCTTTCGCGGTGTTTTCCAGGACGCTGGGCGTGGCGGGGTCGTCGAGGCAGATCCGGGTCAGCGTCTTGCCGCCGTCGAAGCGCATCCGCTCGATCGCTTCGGCGTCGTAGCAGGCAAAGCGATCGTCGATCTCGAAGCTCGAGCCGGCCAGCCCGGTGCGGTTCATCGAGCCGAGCACCGTCTTGCCGTCCAGAACGCCGAGCAGCAGCAGGTCGTCGAGGACGTCCGCGGTCGCCAGCACGCCGGTGACGCCGGGGCGCTCCAGTGCGAGGCACAACCGTTCCAGGAGTTCGCCGCGGTCCGCCATCGCCGTCGGATTTCCGCCCACCGCGTTCGCGCCCCGGGCGGGGTGGTCCGCGGCGATGATCATCGTGCGGCCCTTGTCGTTGAACGGCGACGCGGCCCGCACCCGGTTTGCGGCCGCCTCGGCGATCGCTTCCGGGTTGTGCACGCGTTGGGCGACGATCCGCCGCAGCATGTCGGTCACGGTTGTGCTCCCCCTCCCTGGGTCCTTCCGCGATCGACGATTCCAGCGCCTCGGGACTTTGTCAAGACATATGGACAACACGTCATCCCTACGTGGACGGCCGGGGCGGTAGCATCCGGGGATGAGCAAGCCGGACGTCACCTTCGGCTCCTGGGATCCCGGGCGGGAGATCGTCGTGGACCCGGGCAGCCCCGAGCCGCTGTACTTCCAGGTCTCGCGGCAGCTGCACGCCGCGATCGCGGACGGCAGGCTGCCGGCGGGGGCCCGGCTGGGCAACGAAGTCGACCTCGCCGCGAACCTGCGGCTCTCGCGCCCGACCGTCCGCCAGGCGATCCAGACGCTGGTCAACCAGGGCCTGCTCGTCCGGCGGCGCGGGGTCGGCACGCAGGTCGTCCGCACCAAGGTCGCCCGCCCGCTGCGGCTGAGCAGCCTGTTCGACGACCTCGCCGGGCTGGGCGGCAAGCCCGAGACGGCGGTGCTGGCGAACCGCGTCGAGGGCGCCGACGCGGAGGTGGCCGAGCTGCTGGAGGCGCCCGGCCTGGCCCACGTGCGGCGCCTGACGCGGATCCGGTCCACCGACGGCGAACCGCTCGCCCTGATGAACAACTACCTGCCCGACGGCGTCCTCGACCCGACCGACGACGAACTGCGCGAACGCGGCCTCTACCAGCTGCTGCGTTCGGCGGGGGTCCGGCTGCACGCCGCCGAGCAGAACATCGGCGCGCGGACGGCGACCGAGGAGGACGCGGAGCTGCTGCGCGAGGAGCCGGGGGCGGCGCTGCTGACGATGCAGCGGACGACTTACGACGAGACCGGGCGGGTGGTCGAGTACGGGTGGCACGTGTACCGGGCTTCGCGGTACACGTTCAACCTTTCGCTGACCAATGGGCCGGGGTGAGCGCGGATCTCCGCTGATTTGGCTGGGCGAAGCCGTCCAGCTCGCGGAACGTCATCCAGCCGATGCCGTCTTGTCCTTGGTGACGTGGCCTTCCGCGCGCATCCGCTCGACCATGTGCGGGTGGTGCAGCTCGAACGCCGGGCGCTCGGAACGGATCCGGGGCAGGTCGACGAAGTTGTGCCGGGGCGGTGGGCTGGTGGTCGCCCATTCGAGCGAGTTGCCGTAGCCCCACGGGTCGTCGACGTCGACCGGTTCGCCGTAGCGGTAGCTCTTGACGACGTTCCAGATGAACGGCAGCACCGAAAGCCCGAGCACGAACGCCCCGATCGTGGACACCATGTGCATCCAGGTGAACCCGTCCGAGGACAGGTAGTCGGCGTAGCGGCGCGGCATGCCCGCGTCGCCCAGCCAGTGCTGGATGAGGAACGTCGTGTGGAAGCCGATGAACGTCGTCCAGAAGTGCCACTTTGCCAGCGGCTCGTCCAGCATCCGGCCGGTGATCTTCGGGAACCAGAAGTAGATGCCGGCGAAGGTCGCGAAGACGATCGTGCCGAAGAGCACGTAGTGGAAGTGGGCGACGACGAAGTACGTGTCGTGGATGTGGAAGTCCAGCGGCGGGGCGGCGAGGATGACCCCGGTCAGCCCGCCGAGCAGGAACGTGACGAGGAAGCCGACCGACCACAGCATCGGCGACTCGAACGTCAGCTGTCCCTTCCACATCGTGCCGATCCAGTTGAAGAACTTGATCCCGGTCGGCACCGCGATGAGGAACGTCATGATCGAGAAGAACGGCAGCAGCACGGCGCCGGTGGCGAACATGTGGTGCGCCCAGACCGCGGCCGACAGCGCCGTGATGCCGATCGTCGCGAACACCATGAGCTTGTAGCCGAACAGCGGTTTCCGGCTGAACACCGGGATGATCTCGGTGACGATCCCGAAGTACGGCAGCGCGACCACGTACACCTCGGGGTGGCCGAAGAACCAGAACAGGTGCTGCCAGAGGACCACGCCGCCGTTCTCCGGGTCGAACACGTGCGCGCCGAGGTGCCGGTCGGCCAGCAACCCGAACAGCGCCGCGGTCAGGATCGGGAACGCCAGCAGGATGAGGATCGCGGTGAACAGGATGTTCCAGGTGAAGATCGGCATCCGCCACATGAGCATCCCCGGGCAGCGCAGGCACACCACGGTCGTGATCATGTTGACCGCGCCGAGGATCGTGCCGAGCCCGGCGATGATCAGCCCGGTGATCCACAGGTCGCCGCCGACGCCGG
Source organism: Amycolatopsis sp. SID8362 (assembly GCF_010550475.1). Lineage (NCBI taxonomy): Bacteria > Bacillati > Actinomycetota > Actinomycetes > Pseudonocardiales > Pseudonocardiaceae > Amycolatopsis > Amycolatopsis sp. SID8362. The sequence continues at coordinate 6,763 of NZ_JAAGNB010000186.1, read as the reverse complement.
GGGAGTGGATCGCGTTCGACAGCGGCGTGTACGCCGTCCAGCCGAAGTCGGGCGGGCCGCCGGGGGTGACGTAGCCGGAGAGGACGATCAGGCCGCCGAAGAGGTACAGCCAGTAGGAGAACGCGTTGAGCCGCGGGAACGCGACGTCCGGCGAGCCGATCTGCAGCGGCAGGACGAAGTTCGCGAACCCGAACAAGTTCGGCGTCGCGTAGAGCAGCAGCATGATCGTGCCGTGCATGGTGAACAGCTGGTTGTACTGCTCGGGTGAGAGGAACTGCAGGCCAGGGCGCGCCAGCTCGCCGCGCATCAGCAGCGCCGTCAGGCCGCCGATCAGGAAGAACCCGAACGACGTCGAGAGGTACAGCACGCCGATCGTCTTGTGGTCGGTCGTGCGGATCGTCTTGAGCAGGGTGGCACCGCGCAGGCCCCGCCGCACCGGACGGTGGGAGATCGGGGTCGTGCGGCTCACGGTTTCGGTCATGCGAACTCGCCACCTGAGGCCGGCGGAACAGCGGTCATCGCGCGCGTACCCGCGCGCGGCCGCGGTTACACACGATTCCGTCTGTGCTTAGCCCCCGGACGCGCGGGTACGCGCCCGGTTCAGCGCCGGCCCCGGCGCGGACCGCGGAAAGGAAACGCCATGTCCTCCGCTACACCCACCCGATCGAGGACGCCCGTGCAGGTCGCCGCCGCCCTCGTCGCCGTCGTGTTCCTGCTGGTCGGCGTACTCGGCTTCGTCCCGGGCGTCACGACCGGCTACGACCGGCTCGGCTTCGCCGGTCATCATTCGATGGCGATGCTCCTGGGCCTGTTCATGGTTTCGGTCCTGCACAACATCGTCCACCTGCTGTTCGGCGTCGCCGGTCTCGCTTCGGCCCGCACCCCGCGCGGCGCCCGGCTGTTCCTGATCGCCGGCGGTGCCGTCTACCTGGTGCTCTGGCTCTACGGTCTCGTCATCGACCACGGCAGTGACGCGAACTTCGTGCCGGTCAACACCGCGGACAACTGGCTGCACCTGGGCCTGGGCGCCGGCATGATCGCGCTGGGCCTGCTGACCGCCCGGGGGCCGGGCCGCACGTCCTGACCTCCCGTCCGGAGCAGTACGGCGGGGAGCGGGCGCCGACCTCGAGCACGAACGCTCACTCCTCGCCGTACTCGCCGTCCGGGACGGCCACCGTGATGCCGTCCTCGTGGCTGCGGGCGCGTCGGCGACGTTGTCGTCGAGCTTCACGGTGGTCTAGGAGCGGCAGAGCAGCGCGTCCGGCGTCCGGCTCGAGCCGATCCGGCCGGTGTACGCCACCCCGGCGACGTACTCGCCGGGGTTGCACTGCCCCTTGTAATTGCCCGACGCGAAGTCGCCGCCCAGGTCGCCGGACGGGCGGTTGTCGCCGCGGTCGAACCAGACTGTTCGGCCCGTGTGGCCGAGCGGAGTGGGGGAGCGGCCGCACAGGACCGCGGAGACCGCCGCGCCCTTGACGCTGTAGCCGACGACCGCGTAATCGGCTGGGCACTGGGCCTTGGTGTAGCCGGACGCCCAGTCGGTGTCCACATAGGACTCGTCGCGGACTACCGTGTACGCCGTCGGGGCAGGGAGCGTGCCGGTGCAGAGGCCGCGGTTGCCCGTGTGCGCGAGGCCGGTCAGGCGCTGGCCGTCCGGGCAGGTGCCCTTGCGCGCGCCCGGGTCCCAGTCCGGCTTCGCCCGCATCGTGCGCGACGCCTGGAAGTCGGCGTAGTCGAGGTTGAGCATCGACCAGTGCTCGGCGGGCGCGATCTGGCCGGTGCGCGAGGGCGCGTTCACCAGCCGCTGCCAGGCCGGGCCGCGCCAGTCGGTGCCGTCGAGGACGTCGATGCGGCGGCCCGCCGCGTCCCAGGCCAGCAGGGACCAGCCGTCGCCGGAGCCGTTCGTGTGGAAGCCGACCGCGGGCCAGTAGGCGAAGTCGGTGTCGGTTTCGGCGAGGTAGTCCACGAAGTTCTCGAACCAGGCGCGGGAAGCGGCGTCGGTCGTGCCGCGGCCTTCGCCGAACTCGCTGATCCACAGCGGCGCCGTGTAGTGCTTTCCGGTCTCCGCCTCGACGAAGAACGCCTGCCGGTACAGGGTGTCGCGCAGCTGCTGGGGTGTGAGGTCGCGGTAGCGCGGGTCGTGCGTCTCGCCGACGCCGGTGGCGCCCGAGTGGTTCGGACCGGTGTAGCCGTAGAAGTGCGCCGAATAAACGAGTTTCCCGGAGTCGACGAGCGTGTGCGACAGGGTGCGCGCGGGCTCCAGCGTGGGGCGGCCGTGGGCGAAGCCGTCGATCGGCAGGCCGGTCCAGTTGATGCCCTCGACGATGATCAGCAGGTCCCGGTTGGCCTCGGTGAGGATCCGGTCGGCCACCTGCTGGCTGGCTCGCTGCCAGTCGGTGCCGTTGCCCCAGCCCCAGTTCGGGTCGTCGAAGGTGTTGCGGCGGACCTCGTTGTACAGGTCGGCGCCGACCACGCGCTTGTTCGCGGCGTAGCGGCGGGCCATGAACAGCCAGTCGTCCTGCCACTGCTGCTCGCTCTGCGCGGTGTTCCAGCGTTCGTTGCCGTCGAGCCCGCAGCACCAGCGCGACGTCGTGGTGTGGTTGTTGAGGATGACGGCGAACCCGCGCGCGGTGAGCCGCTCGACGACGCGGTCGTACACCTGCAGCGGGGTCAGGCCGTGGAGCCCGGGGTTGGCGGGCAGGTCGGGGACCGCGGTGGTGGCGTGGATCATCGCGTTGGAGAACGGCAGCCGCACGCTGTTGAGGCCCAGCTCCGCCAGCCCGTCGATGACCGTGTCGATCGACGCGCGGTCGAGCCCGAGCGCCGTCTGGTAGGCGATTTCGCCGGCGTGGTGGTTGGCGGGGTCGTTCGTGTCGCCCGACCCGGTCCACGTCCCGCTCGCGCCGTGCCAGTTGGCGGCTTTCAGCTTGAACCGGTCGCCGTTGGCGTCGACGATGTAGCGCCCGCGGGTGCTCAGTGGTCCGGTCCACGTCGCGGTCGAAGCCGAGGCCGGAGGGGAAAGGACGACCACGAAGCCGACGGCCGACAGCACGGTGAGCACGGCACTGAGGAACCTCACCGGCGGAGGTTAACCAACCACGGGGCCGGGTGTATACGGCCATGCGGTGGCTCAGCGGGGAATCGCGGCCTCGATGTCGGCGAGCTGGGCCGCGATGAGCTCTTCGAACGCGGCGCCGCGGTCCGCGCCGAGGGGGCGGACGTCGCGGGCGAAGTGGGCCAGCGCGGGAAAACGCTCGGGGTCGGCGCCCAGCACCGCGACGCGGAACAGTTCCAGGCCCTGCTCACGCTCCTCGGGCGTGATCGTGGTGACGCCGGCTTCGGCCGAGATCAGCGCGGCGATGAGGATCGCGAGCCGGTGGTAGCGCGCCGGGATCTCCTCGTCGGGCAGGCCCGCCTCGCGCAACGCCGCCAGCACCTGCTCCATGACCAGCCGGGACCCGTGGCCGCCCGAGGCGTAGCGGCCCCAGATCGCCGCGATCTGCGGCTGCGTGCCGAAGGCCTCCCGCAGGCGCAGGGCCAGCGCGGTGAGGCGCTGCTTCCAGTCGCCTTCGGGCCGGTAGCCGTCCACGGCGGACACCAGGATGCGGTCGGCGAGCGCGCGCAGCAGTTCCGTCTTGGTGCGGAAGTGCCGGTAGAGGCTCGAGGAGTCGGTCCCGAGCGCCGCGGCGAGCTTGCGCACGCTGAACGACTCCGCGTCGCTCGTGCGCAGCAGCTCCGCCGCCGTGTCCAGGATTTCTTCGGTCGTCCAACGCCTGCGGCCCGCCATTTCGCCCCTTTCGACCTCGTCAGCATAGCCTATGCGCTTGCTGTTGCACGCACCGCGTGCATAATGAGGACACATCGACCCTGGGAGGAATCATGCAGAACTCCGCCGCACTCGACGCGGCTCTCGAAGACGTCCACCGCGCCGGCGTGCCCGGCTTGTTCGCCGAAGTCCGCGACGGCGGCCACGTCTGGCGCGGCGCCGCCGGGGTCGCCGACGTCGAGACCGGGCGGCCGGTCACCGCCGGGATGCGGCACCGCGTCGGCAGCGTCACCAAGACCTTCACCGCCGCCGCCGTGCTGCTCCAGGTCGAAACCGGCCGCCTCGACCTCGACCGGCCGGTGCGCGAGTACCTGCCGGACCTCGTGCCGGGGGACGCGATCACCGTCCGGATGCTGGTGAACCACACCAGCGGGCTCGCCGAATACCTGCCGTACGCCTACCCGTCGCTGCGCGCGTTCCCCGACCTGGCGAACACCTCGCCGCAGAGCATCGACGACCACCGGTTCACGCGGTTCGACCCCGTCGAACTGATCAAGCTGGGTGTCGCCGCGCCGCCCGCCAGTGCGCCGGGCAGCACTCCCGGGCTGTACTCGAACACGAACTACCTGCTGCTGTGCGAGCTCCTGGAGCGCGTGACCGGCATCGCGGCGGAGAAGGTGATCACGCGGGACGTCATCGAGCGCGCCGGGCTCCGGGACACCGAACTCCCGTGCGGCACGGAGGTCGACGGTCCGCATTCGCGGCTCTACGAGTGCTGGTTCGGCATGATCGACCCGCCGCGCGACTACAGCGTCTACGACATGTCGTGGGTCGGGCCGTCGGCGTCGCTGATCTCGACGGTCGCGGACCTCAACCACTTCTACGCGCGGCTGCTGGCCGGTGAGATCGTCAGCCGGGCTTCGCTGGCCGAGATGCAGCGCACGGTGCCGGTGATTTCCCAGGAGGGCAAGGTGATCCCGTACGGGGTCGGCCTGCACCCGACGGAAACGCCGGGACAGCCTGTCTTCTGGGGGCACGGCGGCACGGTCTGGGGCGGCGGCGCGCTGGCCATGACCCGCGCCGACGGCGGGCGGCAGCTGGCCCTCGCGGTGAACCTGCAGCGGTGGAACACCCTCGACGCCGCGGGCCGCCCGCAGCCACACCCGATCGACGCCGCGCTCGCGGCCTTCCAGCGGCTCGCGCTGTACGGCGAGTGAGCAGCGGCCGCCGGCGCGGCCGCTGCCCGCCTCAGCTCAGGCCGACTTGAGGAACAGCGACTCCGCCGCGTCGGTCTTCGTCGCGTCGACGCCGTGGCCGCCGGTGTAGTCGCGCTGCTCGTTCGCCGCCCAGTCGGTGATCGGCGTGCCGGCGACGTCGAGGTGGTGGAACGCCGAACCGTCCCAGCCGAACTGGTAGACGCGGTGGCGGTCCGGGTAGAAGGCGGTGTAGGGGGCGCCGGCGGTGACCTGCTTGGTCATGTCGTTGCCGAAGAAGACGTTGCGGTAGCCCGAAGAGCCGGACCACTTGACCGCCTTCTGCCCGGCGCCCCACCAGATCGGGAACCACGTCGACGCGTCGGGGCCACCGCCGCCTTCCTCGCCGCAGTTGGCGGTGCAGCTGCCGGAGCGGTGGGCGTAGGACACGCGGACGGTGTTGAGCTCGAACAGGTTGTTGCGCTCCCAGCCGCCGTGGAGGTTGAGGTCGGAGTCGAAGGAGTTGCCGATGACGACGTTGCCGGCCGCCGACCACTGGAACGTGAAGTGCCGCAACCGGGTCGAGGTGTTGCCGGCGTAGACCGAGTCCCAGACGCGGGAGCCGCGGAAGTAGCCGTTGCCGCCCTTGCCCTTGTTCCAGGCGCCGTTCAGCTCGTTGTTCACGATGGAGAGGTTCTTGGCCTCTTCGGTGACGATCGGGTGCGAGCCGGTCATGTCCGTGCGCACGCCGCGCACCCAGGCGTTGACCGCCCACTTGAACACGATTCCGTGCATTTCCGCGTCCGGGGCCATGTTGCCGTAGTTGTCGTCGGCGGCCGCCGGATCCAGGCCGGGCATCGGCTGGGTGAAGCCGAAGTTCTCGAACCCGACGCCGAGCACGGGATCCACCAGCGGCGCGACCTTCGAGTCGTAGGTCGCGCCGTCGATCGGCGCCGAACCGTCCGAAGTGGACGTGACGGGGACGTCGTACTCGAGCGGCTTGTCGAGTGTGATCGTCCGGTTCCCGGTGTCGAGCGCGGCGACCTGGAAGATCTGCTGGCGCATGTGCATGTTCAGCAGCGGGAACTCCGTGCCGGTGGCGTGCTGCTGCTGGTAGAACTTCGTGGTGTTGGCCGCGCGGACGTTGACGTAGCCGCCGACGGTCAGCTTCGCGAGCGAGCCGCTGGAGGCGAGGTACACGACGCGGTCACCGGTGCGCGCGGCGAACCCGTTGCCGCCGGGCTTGGCGCGCAGCTTCACCCCGGACTTCCAGTGCACGTTGACGGTGCCTTCGAAGATGTCCTTGCGGTTGGCCGGAGCGGCCGAATAATCGCTGCTGTAGGCGGGATCGACGCCGCGGGACTGCACGCGGAACAGCCCGCGTCCCGGCCACAGCCAGCCGCCCTTGCCCGCCCCCGACGTCATGCCGTCTTCGTCCCAGTCGGAGCCGTCGGGCGTGAGCGTGTCGTAGCGGGTGTTGGCGTCGGGGCGGTAGGCGAACTTCGTCGCGTCCTTGCCGGCGCCGCGCAGGATCAGGTAGTCGGCGTCGACGTGCAGCTCGCGCGTGACGTCGAACTGCCCGGCGGGGAAGGTGATCAGGCTGAGCTTCGTGTAGTTCGCCGTGGGGGAGCAGGCCGTCTTGATCGTGTCGATGGCGGCCTGGATCCCGGCGGTGTCGTCGGCGTTGTCGCCGGGCTTGACGTTGAACTGGCTCGCGAGCTCGGCCGGGGTGATCTGGCAGGCCGCGTTGGGGTTGATGTCGGCGTCGCCGGGCAGGGCGGCACCGCCCCGGTACCCGGCCTTG
>NZ_JAAGNB010000139.1:0-5940 GCF_010550475.1 Amycolatopsis sp. SID8362 | reverse complement strand
GGCGCACGCCCGCGGCGCCCGCCTGGTGACCATCTGCTCGGGCGTGTTCGCACTGGCCCGCACCGGGCTGCTGGACGGCCGGTCCGCGACGACCCACTGGGCCCGCGCCGACCAGCTGCGGCGGGAGTTCCCCGAGGTGCGCGTGGAACCGGATGTGCTGTACGTGGACCACGGCGACGTCGCCACGAGCGCCGGCGCGGGCGCCGGGATCGACCTGTGCCTGCACCTCGTCCGGAAGGACCACGGTGCCGCGCACGCCGCACTGGTCGCGCGGCACATGGTGATGCCACCGCACCGCGAAGGCGGCCAAGCGCAGTTCGTCCCGCCGGCCGCTGGCCCGGACGCGCTGGACGGCCTGCTGGACTGGGCGGCCGCCCGCCTCGGCACCGCGTTGTCGGTGCGTGACCTCGCCGCGCACGCGGGCGTTTCCCCGCGCACGCTGGCCCGCCGGTTCACCGGCCAGCTCGGCACGAGCCCGGGCGCGTGGCTCCTGGCGCGCCGGGTGACGGAGGCCAGGACGCTGCTGGAGGACACGGACCTCCCGGTGGAGGCGATCGCCACCCGGGTCGGCCTGACGTCGGCGGTCAACCTCCGGCGGCGGTTCCGCGACCAGGTGGGCACGACGCCGGGGGCGTACCGGCGGGCGTTCCGGACTCCGTCCTGAGGTTCGTCACCGGGATAGCCTGAGGGCATGTTCTTCCGGCGCGCACGCCATCGCGCACGTCTCTCCGCCGTCGCGGATCGCATCGGCGCGCGGAACGGCGTCATCCTGAGCGACCACTTCTCCGGCGGCAGCGGCGCCAACGGACCGCTCGTCTTGGGGGTTATCACCCTTCGGGACGGCGAACCCGCCGAAGTCCTCCGGACGCTGGTGGACCATGCGGCCGCCGGGGGTTACCCGGTTCCGCCGAAGCGCACCGAAGCCGACGGGTGCGGGTTCGTCGGGGTCCCGGGGCTGCCGATGCTGATCATCGAGACCTTCGCCGCGGGCAAGGTGATCCCGTGGCACGGCGAGGTTCCGCCGGGGCAGACCGGCGTGGTGGTGAGCTTGACCTAGGCGACGATCCGCAACGCCGCCTCCGCACCGCCCAGCGCCGCCAAGTGCGACAGCGGGTTCCAGAAGTCCCGGTACAGCAGGATTTCCCCACCTCGCACCCGCACCACGGAAATGTACCGCTGGTGAAACTCCAAGCCGGTCCGCAGCGCCCGGCCGTCCGCGCGGTACTCCGCGATCACCAACTCGGGATCGGCCGTCGGGTGGAACTCCAGTCCCGAAAACGCGACTTCCAAGTGCTCGGCGAACTTCTCCATCTGCTGCCACAACGCGTCCCGCCCGGCGAACCGGTCGGGCCACCCCGCCGGGGCGTACGGGAACTCCAAAACCCCGTCCACCGCGAACAGGTCCACCCATCCCCTGGCGTCTCCCGCTTCCAGCAGATCCAGGCTGTGCGCCAGGACTTCTTGCGCCGGCGTACGCGTCATACGGCACCTCTCACGGTCTCTTCGGTGGCGGGCGCGACGACGCCCGTGAACATGCGGTCGATCAGGCGGTCCGGGAGCAGGCGGGCGATGCGGGCGCCGCGGGTCGCGTCCGGGCCCACCGGGTAGCGGGTCTTCGGGCGGGCCGACGACAGGGCGTGGTGGACCGCCGCGGCGACGTCCTCCGGACGGGTTTCGCTCGCGCGGGCGCCGGCCTCGTTGCCGGCCAGGAAACGCAGGAACGTGGCGCGGTACAGGCGGGCGACCGGTTCCGGGGTGGCCGCCAGCACCGCGTTGCCGCCGCGGGAAACCTTGTCCCAGATCGGCGTCATGATCGCGCCCGGGCGGACGACGGAGACGCCGACGCCGGCCGGGGCCAGCTCGCGGCGGAGGGCGTCGCTCATCGCTTCCTTCGCGAACTGCGCCATCGCGTACGCGCCCAGGTACGGGACCACCAGGGCCCCCAGGCCCGACGTGACGTTGACGACGCGGCCGCCCGCCGTGCGCAGCAGCGGGAGGAACGCGCGGGTGACCGCCAGCGTGCCGATCACGTTCGTCTCCAGCTGGCGGCGCAGGTCGGCCGACGACAGGCACTCCACCGGCGCGGAGACGCAGATGCCCGCGTTGTTTACCAGCCCCCACACGCCGTCCGGGCCGTCGAGGGCGCCGGCCGCCGCCGCGATCGAGCGGTCGTCGGTGACGTCGATGATCGCGTAGGTCAGGGCGGTGGACTCGGCCAGCAGCGCCTCGCCGTCCGCGGCGCGGCGCACCCCGGCCACCACCCGGAAGCCGGCCGCCGCGAGCGTCAGCGCGGTCGTCCGGCCGAGACCGGTCGACGCGCCGGTGACCACGACGGTCCGGCCGTTGTCCTTGCGGCTCAACACCATTCACCTCCACCTGCGGCGCGCACCGCGTCCAAGCAGCGGTCGGTCAGGGCGGCGGCCCGTGCTTCGGGCACCGCGTCCTCGATGTACGCGCAGTTCCAGAACAACCGGCCGTGGCTGGTGTTCACGGTCGCGACGACGTAGCCGTTGACCGAAAGGCCCGCCACGAACTGGCTGCCGCCCACCCGCCACCGGCCGATGACGTCGGGCACGTCGAACCGGCCGAGGTTGGACAGGCACAGGTTGATCGGCCCGCTCTCCTCCATGAACCGCATGATCGGCTCGGCGTCCGCCATCGACTTGAGCCCGCTGCCCGCCACGAACCCGACCAGGTCGAAGTGCTCGCCGCGCTCCTTGCGCCGGGCCAGGTCCGCGCTCGCCGCCCGGGCCGCGTCCCACAGCGGGACGTCGCAGCCGACGAACGTCGGGATGGTGGCCACGTACGTCCCGGCCTCGGCCGCGGCGACCGGCGGGACCAGTTCCGCCCGGAAGTCGACCGGAGACCCGATCGCGACGTGACCGGATTCGCCGGCGGCACGGGCCATCGCCGCCGCCAGCAGCCCGTGCACCGTGGTCCCCTCGCGCCGGCACGCCTCGACGACGGCGGCCAGCTCGGCGCCGTCCAGCTCGCGGTGCAGGAACCGGGTGCGCCGCGAGGCCATCGGCACGGCCGCGCTGGGCTCGAACCGGCTCGGCCGCAGGCGCGCGATTTCGTCGGCGTCCCGGCGCTGCTGGTCGGCACGGCGTTGCTCGCCGATGCTGCCGAGGTTCCGGGCCGGCATGACGTCCTCCGGCGACGGCGGCAGCCGCGACGGCAGTGGCAGCGGGTCGCCCCGCTCGATCTTCGCCGCCAGTTCCAGGCATTCCCGCGCCAGCGAAAGCGCGGTGGTGCCGTCGGCGACGCAGTGCGGCAGCGTGAGCACCAGGTCGTGCTCGCCGTCCCGGTCGAGCAGCGTCGCCCGGATCAGCGGGCCGAGCCGCCACGGCACGGCTTCGGCCAGCTCGGTCTCGTCGACCTCGCGCACCCAGTCGCCGCCGGTGGTGTACCGCAGCGGGATCCGCCGGGTGGTCGGCACCCACACCGGGTCGGCGCCCTCGGCGTCGGTCTCGATCCGCAGGCCCAGCAGCGGGTGCCGCCGTTGCAGCGCGTCGAGCGCCGCGCGCACCAGGCGCGGCGGAAGCTCGCCCCGCACCGAAACCCGCGAGATCACGTTCAGCGGCGAAACCTGGTCACACCACCAGTACCAGCGCTCGACGGCGCTGAGCGGACGGCCGTTCATCCGTGGACTCCGGGGAAGGTCAGCAGGTCGCGCTGACTGGCGACGAGCTCGTCGAACGACGTCCCGCGCAGCTGCTCGTCGCGCGCCCGCCGCAGCTCCGGGTCCTCCAGCTGCTCGCTTTCGCTCAGCGCGCGCGACGCCTCGACGACCATCCGCGTCCGGTCCCGCCGCTGGTCTTCGTAGCTGCGCAACGCGGCGACCGGGTCGTCGCCGATCCGCGCCAGGGTGGTGGCCAGCACGACGGCGTCCTCGACGGCCATCCCCGCGCCCTGACCGAGGCTGGTCAGCATCGGGTGCGCCGCGTCGCCCAGCAGCGTCACCCGGCCCTCGCCCCACTTCTCGAGGAAGCCGCGGTCGCGTGCGGGGACGGCGATGACGCGCTCGATCGGCGTCGCGGCGATCGCGGCCGTGACCTCGCCGGCCCAGCCGTCGTAGAGCGCCAGCAGGTCCTCGCGGGTGCCCCGCCAGTCGCGGGCTTCGGCCACCGGCAGGTTCTTGGTGCCCCACCAGTAGACGTCGCCGCCGCCGATGTCGAGCAGCCCGAAGCGCTGGCCGCTCCCCCAGTAGTGCGCGACGGCGCCCTTCGGCAGCGCCGGGTGGCGGAACGGCGTGATGGCGAGCCAGCAGACGTAGCCGGGCTCCAGCACCGGCTCGTCCGGACCGGCGAACTGCCGCCGCACCACCGAGTTGAAGCCGTCCGCCCCCACGACGACGTCGCCGCGGGCCGTGCTGCCGTCGTCGAATTCGACGGTCGCGCCGGACGCCCCGGACTCGACGTGGACCGCCCGCCTGCCCAGGAAGACCGGGACGTCGCCGGCGGCTTCGCGCAGGGCCTCGTGCAGGGCGTTGCGGCCGAGGCACACGCTCGGCGCGCCCAGCTCACGGCCGAGCTCGGGCATCGGCAGCCGCACGATCTGCCCGCCTCGGGCGTCCTTGATGTCGAAGGCGGTGACGACTTCGCCACGGCGCGCCAGGTCGAGGTCGATGCCGAGGGTGGCCAGCGCGGTGATGGCGTTGGTGATCATGCCGAGACCGGAGCCCTCGGCACGCAGCGACGCGGCCCGCTCGTGCACTTCGGCCTCGATGCCGCACTGCTTCAGCGCGGCCGCGAGGGCCAGGCCGCCGATGCCGGCCCCGAGCACGATGACCCTCAGGTGTTCAGCTGGCATGGGACTGCGCCTCCTGGCCGTGGATCAGTTCGCTGACGACGCGGGCGAGCCGCGCGACCCGGGGTTCTTCCATGATCGTCAGGTGGTCGCCCGGGGTGGTGACGACGTCGACGGTGCCGCCGGTGAGCGAGCCCCAGCCGTTGTCGGGCCGGTGGTGCAGGCTGCCCGCCGCGCCGTGCATGGCCTCCAGCACCTTGGGCAACGGCTCTTCCGCGCGGACGAGGACGATGTCCTGGCGGGTCTCCGGCGGCCGGTACGCGAGGGTGGCCTGCCAGTTGGCGCGGTAGAGCCGGAACAGCCGCCGGATCACCGCGGCCGAACTGCCCGCCGGCAGCACGCCGAGTTCGGCGGCGCGCCGCGCGATGTGCTCGAACCGGTCGTCCAGCGACACGACGTCCGCGGGCAGTCCTTCGAGCGGCGACGCACCGCCGCGCTCGATCCAGAGCAGTTCCCAGAAGAACCAGCCGAGCAGTGCCTCGTCGGTGTAGCTCTCGCGCAGCAGCGGGTTCACCGCCACCGTGTCGAGCAGGATCGGCCGGTCCACCGCTTCCCCGGCCGCCCCCAGGCGCCGGGCCAGCTCGAACGCGACGAACCCGCCGAAGGACCACCCGGCGATCGTGTACGGACCGCGGGGCTGCACCGTGCGGATCTCGGCCAGGTAGGCGGTGACCAGATCCTCCACAGTGGACAGCGGGGTGCTGCCCGGCTCCGCGCCGGCCGCCTGCAGGGCGTACACCGGCAGGTCGTCGGGGAGGTGCTTGACGAGGGGGACGTAGCAGAGCACGTTGCCGCCCATCGGGTGCACGATGAACAGCGGCCGCCGGGTGCCGCGCGGGTGCAGCGGGACGAGCGCCGAGAACACCGGCCTCGCCTCCCCCAGCCGCCGGGCGAGCGTCGCGACCGTGGGTGCGGTCAGCAGGGCCGACGGCGCCAGCTCGGTGCCGAACCGCTGCTCCAGGAGCACCACCACCCGCATCGCGACGAGCGAGGTCATGCCGAGGTCGAACACGTTGGCGTGCACGCCGATCGCGGGCAGCCCGAGCAGGTCGGCGACCAGCTCCGCGAGCACGCGCTCGCGGTCGTCGCGCGGCGGCGTCGTGTCGTGCGTGCCGCCGACGTCCAGCGGCA
>NZ_JAAGNB010000101.1:0-7263 GCF_010550475.1 Amycolatopsis sp. SID8362 | reverse complement strand
CGGGCTGCGGGCCGCCCGGCGGCATCGGCTGCTGGCCGAGCCGACGGTGATCGCCGGAACAGGCACGCTCGGCCGCGAGATCGCCGCGATCCTGCGTGAGCACCCCGAATACGGGCTCACGCCGGTCGGGTTCGTCGACCGGCTCCCGCCCGGACCGGCGTCCGGTCTCCCGCTGCTGGGCGCTCCCGAAGACCTCGCGGAGATCGTCGAACGGCACCGCGTGCTGCGCGTGCTCGTCTGCTTCCCGGCCGCGACCGACGCCGAACTCGCCTCGATCCTGCGCGGGACGCGGGTCCGCGTCTCGGTCGTCCCGCGCCTGTACGAGCTGGGCACCACGATCCCCGCCCGGTACCGGGACGAGATCCACGCCATCCCGTTCGTCACGCTTTCCCCGGCGCCGGCCGGAACGCGGGCGAAGCGCCTGTTCGACCTCGTCGTCGGCGGTCTCCTCGTCGTCGCGGTGGCCCCGCTGCTCGGGGTGCTGATGACGGCGCTGCTGGTCCGCCACGGCCGCCCGGTGCTCTTCCGCCAGGTCCGGCTGAGCCGCGACGGCTTACCGGTGACGATCCTCAAGCTGCGCACGCTCGACGACCCGGCCCCGGACACGAGCTGGGCGATACCCGCGGAAACCGGCGGCGCGCTGCGGCGCGGGCTGCGGGTCACGCACTTCGACGAGCTGCCGCAGCTGTGGTGCGTGCTGCGCGGCAGCCTGTCGCTGGTCGGGCCCCGGCCGGAACGCCCGTACTTCGCGGCCCGCTTCGCGCGGACGATCCCCGGGTACGCCCAGCGCCACCGCGTGCCGGCGGGCGTCACCGGCTGGGCCCAGGTGCACGGGCTGCACGGCGACACGTCGATCTCCCAGCGCGTCCGCTTCGACAACGCCTACATCGAAAACCGCTCGTGCTGGACCGACCTGGTCATCCTCGCCCGCACCCTCGGCACGTCACTGGCCGGGCTGCGCCGATCCCGCCGACCCGAAGGAGAACGACCATGAGAGTTCTGCACGTCATCACCGGGCTGGACGTGGGCGGCGCCGAGCTGCAAGTCCGGATGCTGCTCCAGCACACCCGCCACGACGCCGAGGTGCTCGCGCTCTACAACCCGGCCACGGTGGCCGACATGATCCGCGAGGACGGCGGCCGCGTGCGGGACCTCGGGATGCGCCGCAACACCGAACTCTCCGCCGTCGGACGGCTGGCCCGGCTGATCCGCGCGGAGCAGGTCGACGTCGTCCACGTGCACCTCTACCGCGCCTGTATCTACGGGAGGGTCGCCGCCTGGCTGGCCCGCACCCCGGTCGTCGTCACGAGCGAGCATTCGATCGGCGAGACGCACATCGAGCGCCGTCCGATGACCGCGGGCGTGCGGGCGCTGTACCTCGCCACCGACGTGTTCTCGGACGTGACGATCGCGGTGTCGGAAACCGTGCGTGAGCGGCTCGAGAAGTGGGGCGTGCGGGCCCGCAAGATCGTCACCATCCCGAACGGGCTCGACTTCGCCGGCCTCGTGTTCGACCCGGTCCGGCGGGCCGCCGCACGGGCCCGCCTCGGCATCGCGCCCGACGAGTTCGTCCTCGGCGTGATGGGCAGGCTGGACGCGGCGAAACGGATCGAGCTGGCCATCGAAGCCGCGGCCCCCCTGCTCGGCGAAAAGTGCCGGATGCTGATCGTCGGGCAGGGCGCCGACCGGGAACGCCTCGAGGGGATCGCGGCCGCCAACGGCGTCGCCGGCCAGGTGATCTTCGCCGGCTACCAGGCCGACGGCCTCGCCATGCTCTCCGCGCTCGACCTCTACGTGTCCACCTCCGCGCAGGAGACGTTCGGGCTGTCGGTGCTGGAGGCCCTCGCCAACGGGATGCCCGCCCTGTTCACCGCGTGCCCGGCCCTCGACGGGATCGGCACCGACCGGGCCCGCCAGGTCACCGGCGGCGTGCCCGAGCTGCGGGCGGAGATCCGCAAGGAGATCGAGGCCGGGCCGCGGCCGCGGGTGGCCGTGCCCGAGGTGCTCGACCGGTACGGCATCGCCTCGGTCGCGGCCCGCCTCGACGACCTCTACGACGACCTGGCCGCCGCCCGCCGCAAGCGGTTCCGCCTGCGCCGCCGCCCGAGCGGTCCTTCGTTTGGAGGAGACCGTGCTCATGTCCGCGCACGATGACTACGCCGGGGCCGGAGCGCACCTTGAGGACATGACGCTGGTGCGGATCTTCCTCGTCGACGACCACGAGATGCTGCGCGACGCCCTCGCCGCGCGGCTGTCGCTCGCCCCGGGCGTCTGCGTCGTCGGCGGAGCGGCCGTGAGCGACCCGCTGCTGCTGCGGCGCATCGAGCTGATCCGGCCCGACGTGGTCACCGTCGAAATAGGACACTGCGGGACGGATCCCCGCGTGCTGCTGGGCACCCTGGCCGAGGAGTTCCCGGAGCTGTCCGTCGTCGCGCTCACCGATCGCACGGAGACCGCGCTCGCGGTGGCCGCCGCCAAGGCGGGCGTGATCGCGTGGGTGCCGAAGGAGAGCACGATCGACCACCTGGTCACGGTCCTGCGCGGGGCCGGGCTCGGGCAGGCGAGCTACCCGTCGGTCCACCTCGGCGAGGTGCTGCGGGCCCTGCGGGACGACATCCGGCGGGCCCGGGACCGCACCGGCCCGCTGGACATGCTGAGCCACCGCGAGCGGGAAGTGCTGGCGAGCATGGTGGACGGCAAGCGGCGCTCCGAAATCGCCCGTGAGCTGTGCGTCTCGACGAACACCGTGCGCACCCACACGCACAAGATCCTCACCAAGCTCGGCGTCGGCAGCAGCCTGGAAGCGGTCCGGATCGCCGTGTCCTCGGGAATGCGGCCCGCAGCGGTTCCGCCACCGTCCGAAGCGCACCAGCGGATCACCGGCCCGAAGTCGTAACGGCACTCGTCCTGCTGGATGAGTTGCCCGCGACCGGACGCGCCTAGCGTCGAGCCGACAGCCGTGCCCAGCTGCAGAAGGAGTTGGCGTGAAATACCTGAAGAAGTGGCGCCCCGCCATCGCTCTGGTGCTGACGGCCGGATGCGCGTGCGGGTTCGCCGTCGCGTCGGGCACCGCGAACGCGGCCGGCCCGCCCCGCGTCGACCTGAACGTCCTCGTGGTCACCGACGGAACGCCGTGGGTGGACGGAATCCGCAAGCAGATGGCGTCCGAAGGCGTCGCCACCACCGTCGTCGACCTGAACGACGGCGCCCGCCCGGTCATCACAGGGGCGTTCCTCGCCGACACCCTCGCCGACGGCACGGCCCACGCGAAGTTCGAAGGCGTCGTGCTGCCCAACGACTCCCCCGCCGGGCTCTCGGCGGACGAACGCGCCGCGCTGACCGGTTACGAAAGCGCGTACGCGATCCGGGAGGTGGACAGTTACGTCTATCCGACGGCGAACGTGGGAATGAACCCGCCCACCTACGCGGGCTCGCTCGACGGGGTCACCGCGACCGCCACCGCGGCCGCGCGCGGCGATGCCTTCCGCTACCTCAAAGGCACCTTCAAGTTCGACGGCGCACCCGGCGGCCCGACCTCCTACGGCTACCTGGGCCAGCCGCTGGCGAACACGACGACGTCGGCCTTCACCTCGTTCCTGACCGCCCCGATCCCCGGGACGTCGACCACGGGAACGCTCGCCGGCGTCTACACCACGGGCAACCGGCAGCAGCTGGAAGTCAGCTTCGGCTACAACTACTACCAGGGCCAGTTCCGGTACCTGGCCCACGGAATCGTCGACTGGGTCACCAAGGGCCTGCACTTCGGGTACTGGCGCAACTACTTCAGCGTCCACATCGACGACATCTTCAGCTACGACGCGATCTGGAGCGACGTCGGCAAGTGCACCCCGGGCGACGGCGTCTGCGCGCCGGGAACACCGGACACCACCCCGGTCCGGATGAGCACCTCCGACGCGAGCTACGCGGCCTCGTGGGAGCAGCAGAACTCGTTCACGCTGGACCTGCTGTTCAACGGCGGCGCCTCGGCGCAGTACATCCAGGACAACGGCGGGCTGCTCGGCCTCGATCCGCTGCTGTTCCAGTTCCAGCTCATGACGAGCCAGTTCCGGTGGGTCAACCACACCTACACCCACCAGTTCCTGGGCTGCCAGCAGGACTTCACCGTGGTCCCGTGGCGGTGCGCGACCGACTCCGCGGGCAACACCCTGTGGGTGTCCTCGGCGACCATCAACAGCGAAATCACCAAGAACACCCAATGGGCCCGGCAGAACGGGATTCCCGTGCGCGGCGGCGAACTGGTGGCCGGGGAACACTCGGGCACGTTCATCCTGCCGCAGCAGCCGGTGGACAACCCGAACTTCGTCAACGCGCTGGGCCCGGACGGGGTCAAGTGGCTGGGCCTCGACGCCTCCCGCGAGGCGGGCCAGCGGGCCGTCGGTGCCGCGCTGGGCGTGCCGCGGCACCCGATCAACGTGTTCTACAACGTCGCCAAGAAGAGCGACGAGGTCTCGGAATACAACTGGCTCTACACGTCCGCGGCCGACGGCGGCAGCGGAATCTGCGAGAACAGCGCCACGACGACGTGCATCGCGCCGCTCGACCGGACCACCGGGTGGGATTCCTACATCCTGCCGCAGCAGATCCAGATCACCCTCGGCTACGTGCTGCAGAACGACCCGCGGCCGTTCTACATGCACCAGTCGAACCTGTCCCAGGACAGGCTGGCCTACCCGGTCATGGGCGGCGTGCTGTCGGCCTACCGCGGTGTCTTCGCCTCGAGCACCCCGGTCGTCAACGCGACGCTGACCCAGGAAGGCCAGGCCCTGCAGGCCCAGGACCGGTGGGCGGCGACGCAGAACGCCGGCACCGTTTCGGGGTACGTCCAGGGCACGACGGTCGTGCTCACCGGCCCGGCCGGCACTTCGGTGCCGCTGACGGCCCCGAACCAGACCAAGATCGGCACATCCGCCTTCGGCAGCCCGTATGCCGGGGAGCGGTCGGACTACACGACGCTGGGAACGGCCGGGGCGAAGCTGACGCTGCCCGCCACGCTGTTCCCGACGTCGCCGTGAAGTTCGCGAGCGGGTGAACCGATGAAGGTCGCGCTGATGACCGAGGGCACCTACCCTCACCAGTTCGGCGGGGTGAGCGTGTGGTGCGACCAGCTGGTCCGCGGGATGCCGTCGCACGACTTCCACGTGGTCGCGCTCGTCGCCACCGGCGCCGAGCGGCCCGCGTGGGAGCTGCCGGCGAACGTCGCCTCCGTCGTCAGCGTGCCCTTGTGGGGTGCCGGTCCGGCCGGGCGCAAACCCGGCCGGACCGCCCGCCGCCGGTTCTCGGTGCTGCTGGCCGAACTGGTCGACGTCCTGCTGGACGGCTCCGTCGAGGCGACGGCCCGGTTCGGCGAGGCCCTGCGGGCGCTTTTCGAGTACGCACAGGAGGAAAGCCTCACCGGGGCGTTCGGGACCGACGAGGCCTTCGAGCTGTTCACGCGGCTGTGGTGCGGGAGCCGGCCGGACACCGACCCGCTGCGGCCGAGCCTGCAGGACGCGCTGACCGCGGTGCAGCTGATCGAGCACTCCCTGCGCCCGCTGTCCCACCCGCCGGCGGACGCCGACGTGGCGCACGCCGTGACCAACGGCCTCGGCGTGCTCCCGGCGCTCACCGTGAAGTGGCGGTACGGCAGGCGGGTGATCGTCACCGAGCACGGCATCTACCTGCGGGAGCAGTACCTGCACGCCCGCCGCGGCCCGTACCGGTGGCCGGTGAAGGCGCTGTACCTGCGGTTCCTGCACCACCTCTGCGCGCTCGGCTACCGGGAAGCGGCGGTGATCACGCCCGGGAACGTCTACAACACCCGCTGGGAGCAGCGCCTCGGCGCGTCCGGCGACGTGATCAAGACCGTCTACAACGGAGTCGACCCGCAGAACTTCCCCGCGTTCGAAGGAGAACCGGAGCTCCCGACGATCTCGTGGGTCGGGCGCATCGACCCCATCAAGGACCTCGAGACGCTGATCCGCGCGTTCGCGCTGGTGCACGAAGTGATGCCCACTGCGCGGCTGCGCCTGTTCGGTTCACCGCCCGGTGGCCGCGAAGGCTATTTGCAGCAGTGCAAGGATCTCGCGGCCGAACTCGGCGTCGGCGCGGTCACCGGGTTCGAAGGGCGGGTCGAGAACATCCGGGACGCGTACGAGGCCGGGCACGTCGTCGTGCTGTCCAGCCTCTCCGAGGGGTTCCCGTACAGCGTGCTCGAGGCGATGACCTGTGGCAGGCCGTGCGTGGCGACCGACGTCGGCGGCGTCACCGAAGCGATCGCGGACACCGGGATCGTGGTACCGCCCCGGAATCCGCGCGCGCTGGCCGACGCGTGCCTGCGGCTGCTCGGTGACGGCGAGCTCCGCCGTCGCCTCGGTTCCGGTGCCCGGGCGCGGGCCTTGGAGTACTTCACCGTGGACCAGGCCGTCGAGACCTTCGACGAGCTCTACGAACGGATCGGGGCCGGTCTTCCCCTGCGCTACGCGGAGGTGGCCGGATGAGCGCGGGAACCCTGTCCGGCCTGCAGCAGGCGGCGCCCTTCCTCGACCAGCCCGGTCACCCGGACCAGCCGGACGGGGTCGCCGAACTCTGCGATCAGTTTGCCGACGTCTGCCGGTCCGCGTCCGACGCGCTGGAGATCGCCGCGGCGCTGGAGTTCGACGGGCTCAACGACCAGGCGGTCCAGGCGAAGTACGGCTACCCCGACGTGTTCGACCTGGCCGAGGAGATGCACCGCCGCGTGCCCGTCGACCCGGCCGAACCGCCGGCGGAAGCGGATCCCTGGCGGCTCGGCCCGGCGGGCCCGGCGCTGCACGGGCTGATCTACAGCCTGCCCGCGTTGTTCTTTCCCGCGGCGGCGGGACTGCTGAGCGGGACCGCGTCGATCACCGTGCTGCTGGTGTCGATGCTGGCGTCCTGGTCGGCCGGCCAGGGACTGGCCTACCTCGGCTACCTGCGGCTCGGCCGCGGCGACGCCGCCGCGACCAAACGGACCCTGCGCCACGGCTTCGCCGCCGCCGCGCTCGGCGTCGGTGTCGCGCTGGCGATCACCGGGCTGCTGACCGGGGCGCGGACGACGGCGTTGCTCTTCGGCTTCGGCCAGGGGCTGTACCTGCTGTGCGCGACCGTGCTCATGGTGCTGCGGGCGGAACGGCTGCTCCTGCTCGTGCTGGCACCGGGCTGCCTGGCTGGCGCGGGATTCCTGGCGCTCGGCCGCCCCGCCGCGCTCGCCCCGGCCGCCGGGTGGGTCCTCGCCGTGACGCCGCT
>NZ_JAAGNB010000062.1:0-10073 GCF_010550475.1 Amycolatopsis sp. SID8362 | reverse complement strand
CGATCACCGCCGCCGAGCTCGCGCGCGTGCGGGACGGCACGCGGGTGTGGGTCGGCGGCGCGGTCACCCACCGCCAGCGCCCGGCGACCGCGGGCGGCATCACCTTCCTCAACCTCGAAGACGAAACGGGCATGGCGAACGTCCTCGTTTCGCCGGGACTGTGGCGACGGCAGCGGCTGGTCGCCCGCACCAGCGCCGCGCTGCTGGTCCGCGGGATCGCCCAGGCGGCCGAAGGGGTCGTCACGCTCGTCGCCGACCGGCTCGAAAGCGTCGATCTTTCGATGCACGCGGGGTCGTCCCGGGACTTTCGTTGACTTGCGGGCCGCGCGGTGGTTCTCTCTCCGAGAGCGCTCCCAGCCATCCGTTCGTGCCCGACGAGAGGATGGACTTCCCATGACAGCAAGACGTCTGCGCTGGGCAGCGTGGCCGGTGCTCGCCGTGCTCGCCGCGGCGGTGCCCGCCGCCGAAGCCGCCGAACCACCCGGGGCGACGGTCACCGTCGACGTCCGGGCGGGACTGGCGACCGTGCCGGACACCGGGATCGGCGTCAACCACGCGGTGTGGGACAGCCAGCTGGGGACCGGCGCGGTGGCCGACCTGCTCGGCGGGGCGGGGGTGCGGATGCTGCGGTACCCCGGCGGGTCCTACGGCGACATCTACCACTGGAAGGACAACACCGCGCCGGGCGGCTACGTCGCGCCGGACACCGATTTCGACACCTTCATGGGCGGCGTCCGCCGGACCGGGGCCCAGCCGATCGTCATCGCGAACTACGGCACCGGATCGCCGCAGGAGGCGGCGGACTGGGTGCGGTACGCGAACGTCGAAAAGGGGTACGGCGTCAAGTACTGGGAAATCGGCAACGAGAACTACGGCAACGGCCACTACGGGGCCGATTGGGAAGCCGACGACCACGCCGACAAGAGCCCGACGGCCTACGCGAACGAAGTCGTGGCCTACGCCGACGCGATGAAGGCCGCCGACCCGGCGGTAAAGGTCGGCGCGGTCCTGACCACCCCGGCGAACTGGCCGGACGGCATCGTCGGCGAGGGCGACACCGGGACGTGGAACCAGACCGTGCTCTCGATCGCCGGCCCGCACGTCGACTTCGTGATCCTGCACTGGTACCCGACCGGCTCGACGGCCGAGGAAGCGCTGGCGAAGCCCGAGCAGGTGGGTGACATGATCTACCTGGCCCGCGAGCAGATCACCCGGTACGCGGGCCGTCCGCTTGGCATCGCGATGACCGAGACGAACACGCCGGTGGGCATGGACACCCAGCCCGGCGCGCTGTTCGCCGCGGACGCCTACAGCGCGTTGCTCGCGAACGGTGTGTTCACAGTGGACTGGTGGAACACGCACAACGGCGGGACGAAACTGTCCACTGTGGCCGGTTACCCGGATTACGCGGATTCCGGCCTGTTGTCGAGTGCCACCTGCCTTTCCGACGGCTGCGAGCCGCCGCTGAACACCCCGTTCGCGCCCTACTACGGCCTGAAGATGCTCAGCGGATTCGCGCGTCCCGGTGACCAGTTCGTCCGGGCGGGCGCGGACGACCCGCTCGTGAGCGCGCACGCCGTCCGCCGCCCGAACGGCGACCTGGCGGTGCTGCTGATCAACAAGGATCCCGCCCAGGCGCGCGCGGTGACGCTGGACTACACCGGTTATACGCCGTCCGCGGCCACACCGCAGGTCTCGACGTTCGCCAACGGCGCGACGTCGATCACCACCGCCCCTTCGGGTTCGGCCGGTGCGCAGACGCTGCCGCCGTATTCGCTGACGACCGTGGTCCTGCACCCGGTGTCTCCCGCGGCCGGTCCGGGCGCACCCGGCCAGCCGGCCGGCACGGCGACCGACCGCACGGCGACGATCACGTGGCCCGCGGCGACCCCGGCCGGCCACCCGATCGCGAAGTACGAGGTGTACGCGGGCGGCCAGCTCTGGGGCGAGACGGCGGCGACGACGTTCACCGCCCGGAACCTGGTGCCGGGCAGCCGGTACACGGTGAACGTGCTGGCCCGTGACACGGCGGGCCAGGTGTCGTGGGCGTCCCCGCCGGTGACGGTGACGACGGGCGCGCCAGCTTCGAGCAGTTGCACGGTCCGGCTGACGGACGTCACGGACTGGGCGAGCGGCTTCGTGGGCGGCATCCGCGTGACGTCGGCGGACGTGACCGGCGACTGGACGCTGTCGTTCACCTGGCCGACCGCGCGGCAGCGGGTGACGAGCGGCTGGAACGGAACGTGGACGCAGACCGGCAGCGCGGTGACGGTGACGTCCTCGGCTTCGGTGACGTCGGGCACTGACGTGGGGTTCGTGGCGGACTACGGCGGGCCGAACATCCTGCCGTCGGCGTTCACGCTCAACGGAACCCTCTGCTCGGTGGCGTGATCAGGCTGCGGTCAGTCCGCGTTCGCCAGGTGGGCGAGGGCTGACCGCAGCGCCCGCCGCGTCTTGCCGTCCAGGCCTTCCAATAACCCGTCCTCCACTGCCCGGATCGCGTCCCGCGCCGCCGCGTGGCGACGGAGGCCGAGTGCGGTCAGGCGGACGACCCGGGCCCGGCGGTCCGCCGGGTCCGGGTCGCGGCTGACCAGGCCCTCCGCCACCAGGCCGTCCAGCAGCGCGATCAGCCGGGTCTTGTCGTAGTGGATCTGCTGCGCCAGCACCAGCTGGCTCGGCGCCGAGCCGCGGGCCAGCGCCGACAGGACCACGTACTGCCACATCGAGAGCCCGTGCTCGGCCAGCACGGGCTGCTCGGCCTCGGCCAGGCGGCGACCCGCCCACGCGCAGAGGGCTCCGAGATCGTCGTCCTCGTTCACCGGCCGGATTTTACGCGTGGACAAATGATACGCAGTTGCGTACGGTTTACTTCATGACAGCATTCCAGGTAGGTCGTGCCGAGACGCGCACGACGTCCATCGCCGCTTCGCCCGAACACGTCCTCGGCTACCTGGCCGACGCACGCCACCTGCCCGAGTGGGCGCCGGGGTTCGCGCCCGCCGTCGAACACGACCACGACGACGTCTGGCGCGTCCCGGCCGACGACGGGCCGCGGCTGGTCGCGGTGAAGGTCGCGCGGGAGCACGGGGTCGTCGACTTCGTCAGCGCGGAAGCCCCGAACCTCGGCCTGTTCACCCGCGTGGTGCCCAACCTGACCGGGGCTGAGCTGATCTTCAGCCTGTTCTTCCCCGAGGACACCGACGCGGCCGCGGTCGACGCGCAGATGGCCGTCGTCGACGAGGAGCTGCGGGCGGTGCGAGAGCGCGTCGAGGCGTGAAAGCTCAGCGGATCAGCTCGTCGGCGACCCACCGCACCACGCCGTCCGGGTACGGGTTCGTCAAGCCCAGTACCACGTGCCCGAACCCGGCGCCGACGGCTTCTTCGATCTTCTCCCGCGTGGCGGCGGGCTTGCCGTAGTCGACGGGCAGGACGATCGAGCGGGTGATCTCCGCCGGGTCGCGGCCGATCTCCGCGCAGAAGCGGTCGAGCAGCCGGCTGCGGGCGGCGAGGTCGTCGATGTCGCCGCCGCCGGGGATGTTCCACACGTCGGCGTGCTCGGCGGCCACCCGCAGCGTCGCGCTCGCCCGGCCGCCGAGCACGATCGGCGGGTGCGGTCGTCGCACCGGCTTCGGGTTGCCGAACGCGCCTTTCAGCTTGACGTGTTCGCCGTCGAAGTCGAACGGCTCCTCGGAAGTCCACAAGCGACGGATGACCGTCAGCGCCTCGGCCAGCGCCGCGACGGCGTCGTCCTGGGAGTGGTAGGGCAGTCCGTGGCCGTCGTATTCGCGCCGCGCCAACGGGTGGCTGGGGCGCGAACCGGCGCCGATGCCGAAGTCGAGGCGGCCGCCGGACACGATGTCCACTGTGGTCGCGATCTTCGCCAGCACCGCCGGCGGCCGGAAGCGGTTGCTGGTCACCAGCAGGCCGAGCCGGATCCGCTCGGTCTGCGCGGCCATCGCCGAGAGCAGCGTCCAGCCCTCGTGGATCGGACCGTCCGGGTCGCCGCCGATCGGCATGAGGTGGTCGAACAGCCAGGCGTGCTCGATCTCGGGGATCGCGTCGGCTTCGCGCCAGACGCGCAGGATCTCGTCGTAGCCGACGTTCATCGGCGCGGTCATGATGCCGAAGCTGGTCATCAACGCCTCCGGAGGGACTTCTCGAGCAGGGCGGGCGGGGTGTCGAACTTCTCGTGCGCGGCCAGGTCGACGCCGGGGGCGACGATCGCGTCGATCTCGTCGAGCACGTCGGCGGGCAGCACGGTGTCCGCGGCGGCGAGCTGCGACTCCAGGTGGCCGAGCGTGCGCGGGCCGATGAGCGCGCTGGTCACGCCGGGGTGGGCGGTGACGAAGCCCAGCGACAGCTGGATCAGCGAAAGGTCCGCCTGGTCGGCGAGCTTGGCCAGCTTTTCGACGGCGTCGAGGCGGGCCTGGTTGGCGGGGTCGGCGAGGTCGAAGCGCTGGGGCAGGGCCGCCGCGCGGTTGGTCGTGATCTCCTGCCCGGCGCGGACCGCGCCGGAGAGCCAGCCCGACGCGAGCGGGCTCCACGCGAGCACGCCGAGGCCGTACTCCTGCGTCACCGGCAGGACGTGGGCTTCGATGCCGCGCTGCAGGATCGAGTAGCTGGGCTGCTCGGTGGTGTACCGGCTCAGGTGGTGCTCGCGCGCGGCCCACTGGGCCTGCACGATCCGGTACGCGGGGAACGTCGACGAGCCGAAGTAGCGGATCTTGCCGGCGCGCTGCAGGTCGGTCAGTGCGGAAAGCGCTTCCTCGTCGCTCGTCGCGGGGTCCCAGCGGTGCATCTGGTACAGGTCGACGTGGTCGACGTCGAGCCGGCGCAGGCTGTCTTCGAGTGCCTTGAAGATCCAGCGGCGCGAGGTGCCGCGGTGGTTGCGCTCCTCGCCCATCGGCATGGCCGCCTTGGTGGCGAGCACGAGGTCGTCGCGGCGGTTCTTGATCGCCTGGCCGACCATGACCTCCGACTCGCCCTGGCCGTACATGTCGGCGGTGTCGATCAGGTTGACGCCGCCCTCGAGGGCCGCGTCGACGATCGCGGTGGCCTCGGCCTGGGTGGTGCGCCCGATCGCGCCGAAGTTCATCGCGCCGAGGGCGAGGGTGCTGACCTGGACGCCGGTGCGGCCCAGGGTGCGGTACTGCATTTCGGGTTCCTCCGTGGGATGATGGCAAGCGGAACGTTGCTCCGCTAACAATACGGAGCAATGTTCCGTTTAGCAACCCCGGGAGGTGTGATGGGCAGGCCCAAGCGTGCCGACGCGCAGCGCAACGAGAAAACGCTGCTGGACGCGGCGGCCGCCGTCTTCGTCGCGTCGGGGGTGGACGCGCCGGTGCGGGACATCGCGGCGAAGGCCGGCGTCGGGATGGGCACGATCTACCGCCACTTCCCGACCCGGGCGGACCTGATCATCGCGGTCTACCGCCACCAGGTGGAGGCCTGCGCCGACGCAGGCCCCGCGCTGCTGGCCTCGGCCGCGTCGCCGCACGCGGCGCTGGCGGAGTGGATCGACCTGTTCGTCGACTTCCTCGTGACCAAGCACGGGCTGGCAGGCGTAATGCAGGGCGACGGCTTCGCCGCGCTGCACGCGTACTTCCTCGACCGCCTGGTCCCGGTGTGCGCCGAGCTGCTCGAAGCCGCCGGACTGACCGCGCGCGTGCGGCCGCTGGAGCTGATGCGCGGCGTCGGCAACCTGTGCATCGGCGCGGAGGACAACAACCCGGACTACGACGCGCGCCGCCTGGTCGGCCTCCTGATCGCGGGGCTGCGGGCGTGACCGGGCAGCTCACGGCGGACCCGTACCCGCTGCTGGCCCGGCTGCGCGCGACCGAGCCGGTGTCCTGGCGGCCGGAGCTCGACGGCTGGCTGGTCACCCGGCACGACCTGGCGCTGCGGGTGATGCGCGACGCGGCCACCTTCACCGTCGACGACCCGCGGTTCTCGACGGCCCGGGTCGTCGGCCCGTCGATGCTGTCGCTGGAGGCGGCCGAGCACACCCGGCACCGGGCGCCGTTCGCCCGGCACTTCCGCCCCCGCGAGATCGCGGACCGGTTCACCGGGTTCGTTCGCGCCGAATGCGCCCGGCTGGTCGACGGCTTCGCGGCGGCCGGGCGCGCGGAGCTGCGGCGGGAGCTGGCCGGCCCGCTCTCCGTGGCGGTGGTGGCCGACGCGCTGGGCCTGGCCGACACGGACACGGCGCGCGTGCTGGCCTGGTACGACGCGATCGTGTCCACAGTGGACGACATCTCGGCGGGCCGCCCGCCGGGATCCGGTGGCGCGGAAGCGTTCGGCGAGCTGCGCACGCACCTTGAGGGCTCGGTCGGCCGGCGCTCGCTGCTGACCGAGGCGGCTTCGGCGCTGGAGCTGCCGGAAGTGGTGTCGAACGCGGCGGTGCTGATGTTCGGCGGCATCGAGACGACCGAGGGCATGATCGCCAACCTCCTGCGCCACCTGCTTCGCGAGCCGTCGCCCCCGGACCGCGCCCTCATCCCGGCCGCGATCGAGGAATCGCTGCGCCTGGAACCCGCGGCGGCGGTGGTCGACCGCTACGCGACCCGCGACGTCTCGCTCGCCGGAGCGTCGATCGCCCGAGGCGACCTGGTGACGGTCTCGCTCACGGCGGCCAACCGCGACCCGGCGGTGTTCGCGAACCCGGACGTGTTCGACCCGAGCCGCCCGGACCTGCGCAAGCAGCTGGCGTTCGCGCACGGCCCGCACTTCTGCCTCGGCGCCGACCTCGCGCGCCTGGAGGCACGGATCGCCGTCGAGACGGTGTTCGACCGGCTGCCCGGCATCGCGCTGGAGTCCGACGTGGCGCCGTCGGGGCTGGTGTTCCGCAAACCCGCGGCCGTACCCGCGCGGTGGCTGCCATCATGACGGCATGACTGCGTGGCGGGAGTTCGAGGCGGCGGAACCGGAGTTCGCGAAGCGTGTGCAGGCGCTGTTCGACGCGCACAAGCACAAGACGATCGCGACGGTGCGGGCCGACGGTTCGCCGCGGATCTCGGGGATCGAGACGGTTTTCGCGGACGGCGAGCTGACGTTCGGGTCGATGCCGAACGCGCGCAAGGGCGCGGACCTGCTGCGGGACCCGCGGTTCGCGGTGCACAGCGCGACGGTCGACCCGGTCGAGGGCGCGGAGGCGGAGTGGCCGGGGGAGGCGAAGATTTCGGGCCGGGCGGTGTCGGCGGATGGTGGCGGGAGTTTCCGGGTCGATGTCGCGGAGGTCGTGCACACGCACTTGAACGCGACGGCGACGTTGCTGGTGGTGGAGTGGTGGACGCCGGCGGGCGGGTTGCGCAAGGTCGAGCGCGAGTGAGCTGAGGCGCGGTTGCGTTGAGCGGTGCGGACGTCGGGGCCCCGGCAAAGTCGGGTCGGTGCGGCCGGTCCGGCGATCCGCGATGTCATGAAAGGGTCGTTCACCTCGCCAGACGACATGAACGACCCTTTCATGGCATCCCTGCGGCGCCGGCGCGACTTCGCCGGGACCCTGGGCGCGGATGTAGTGAATGACTCATTCATGTCACCGGACGCCATGAATGAGTCATTCACTACGTCTCGGGCAGGGGGCCGCAGAGATCTTAAGTCAACTGCTTGACTTAAGATCAGACCTTCTCCATCCTCGGGAACAGGGGACATTCACCAACGAGGAGCCCGTGATGACGCCGACCCACACCGACCCGCTGCCGCGCTTCCCGTTCGACACCGAAACCGCGCTCGAACCCCCGCCCGAGTGGGCCGAGTTCCGCGAGAAGTGCCCCATCGCCCACGTCGCGCTCGCCAGCGGGGACCAAGCGACCCTGATCACCCGCTACGACGACGTCAAGACCGTCCTCTCCGACCCCCGCTTCACCCGCCCGACCCCCGCCGACAACGCCGCGCGCGTGGCCGACACCGAGTCCGGTGGGGTGTTCAACTCCGAGATGGCCACCGTGCTGCCGCAGCACGGGGAAGCGCACATCACCTGGCGGCGGACGCTCGGGAAGTGGTTCACCGCCAAGCGGATGAACGCGCTGCGGCCCGGGATGGCCGCCATGGCCGAGCAGCTCATCGACGACCTGGTCGCCAAGGGCGCGCCCGGGGACCTCAAGGCCGGGGTTGCCTTCCCGCTGCCCGTCTGGGTCATCTGCGACATGCTCGGCGTGCCCGACGCCGACCGGGACCGGTTCGCGCACTGGTCCGACGTCATGCTCAGCATGACCCGGTACACCCAGGCCGAGTTCGACGCTGCTCAGCTGGAGTTCGGGCAGTACATGGGCGGGCTCATCGCCGGGAAGCGGGCCGCACCCGGGGAAGACATCCTGAGCGCGCTGCTGCCCGAAGAGTGGTCCGACGCGATGCTCATCGCCACCGGGATCGGGCTGCTCATCGCCGGGCACGAGACGACCGCGAACATGATCGCCAAGATGGTCGCGATGCTGCTCGCCGACCGGAGCCGGTGGGAGGCGCTGCTCGCCGACCCGTCGCTGGTGCGCACCGCCGTCGAGGAATCGCTGCGGCTGGACGCCAACGCCGGGGTCGGGATGGCGCGCTACCTGCACGAAGACTTCGAGGTCGGCGGCACCGTGCTGCCCGGCGGCACCACCGCGATGTGCAGCATGGCCGCGGCCAACCGGGACGAGCGCGCGTTCGGCAACGCCGCCGAGATGGACCTGGGCCGCAGCCCGAACCCGCACCTCGCCTTCGGGGCCGGCGCGCACGCCTGCCTCGGGCAGCCGCTGGCCCGCACCGAGCTGCAGGTCGTCCTGGAGGTGCTGCTGCGCAAGCTGCCCTCGCTCGAGCTGGCCGTCCCGGCGGACGAACTGCGCCGGGTCGAGGGGCTCGCCGTCGGTGGCCTGCGGGAACTGCCCGTCCGCTGGTGACGGCGCGGGCAACGCGGGAGCTGATCCTGACGGTGGCGGAGCGGCTGTACGCCGAGCACGGCGTGCTCGCCGTGTCGAACCGGCAGATCAGCGAGGCCGCCGGGCAGGGCAACAACGCCGCGGTCGGCTACCACTTCGGCACCCGCGCCGATCTGGTGCGCGCCATCGCCCGGCGGCACGCCACGCGGGTCGAGGAGCTCCGCCGGGACATGCTGGCGGAGCTCGGCGACCGCGCCGGGCTGCGGGACTGGGTCCGCTGCCTGGTGCACCCGTCGACCGGGTACCTGGCGACGGCGGGTTCGCCCACCTGGTTCGCCCGGTTCACCGCGCAGGTGATGACCGAGCCGTCGCTGCGGGCGGTCGTCGCGGCGCAGACGCTGTCGTCGCCGTCGCTGGCGCGGACCGTCGAGGGCCTGGCCCGGTGCCTGCCCGAGCTGCCGCCCGACGTCCACGCCGAACGCAACGCCATGACCCGGCAGCTGCTGATCCACACCATGGCCGAGCGCGAACGCGCGCTGGCCGAAGGCGGCGACACCCCCAGAGCCACCTGGCGCGAGGCCGCCACGGGCCTGACCGACGCACTGGTCGGCCTGTGGCTCGCGCCCGTCACGAACCACCCGAGGGAAAGGAACGGCCGTGAAGGTCACCGTTGATGAAGAAAAGTGCTGCGGCGCCGGGACTTGCGTGCTGCTCGCGCCGGACGTGTTCGACCAGCGCGAGGACGACGGGATCGTGATCCTGCTCGAGGAGCGCCCCGGCGAGGAGCACCACAAGATCGTCCGGGAAGCGGCCAGCGTGTGCCCCGGCGTCGCGATCTCGGTCAGCGAGGACGCGTGAACGTCCTCGTCGTCGGGGCGTCCGCCGCCGGGCTCGCGACGGTGGAAGCCCTGCGCCGCAAGGGGTTCGAGGGCGGGGTGACCGTGCTGGGCGCCGAGGCGCACCTGCCCTACGACCGGCCGCCACTGTCCAAACAGGTCTTGGCTGGCGCCTGGGAACCCGAGCGGGCGCGGCTGCGCGACCCGGAGGCGTTGTCCGGCCTGGCCGCGGACTTCGTGCTGGGCGACCCGGCGGTCCGGCTCGACGCCGCCGAACGGACCGTCCACACGCTGAGCGGGCGGACGCTGACCGCGGACGCGATCGTGCTGGCCACCGGCCTGCGGCCGCGCACGCTGCCCGGTCAGCACGGCCTGGCGGGCGTCCACG
>NZ_JAAGNB010000008.1:0-5949 GCF_010550475.1 Amycolatopsis sp. SID8362 | reverse complement strand
AGCGACAGCAGTGCCTCGGCCAGCGGCCGGAACGGCACGACCGGGCCGACCGCGCTGCCTTGCCCGCGCAGTACCCGGGCGCCGCGGCCCGCCGCCCGGTTCGCCGCTTCACGGGCGAGGCGGGACTTGCCGATCCCGCTCTCCCCGGTGAGGAAGACAGCGCCGCCGCGCCAGGCCAGCGCGTCGTCGAACGCGCCGGCGAGCGCCCGCAGCTCCTCGTCCCGGCCGACCAGCTCGGGCGAGCGGATCAGCATGCCGGGAAATGAGCAAGATCATCGGAATAATCGCATTCGCCCATCGAATTTCTTCCCCCAGTTCTCGGGACCCCCTTGACGGAGATACACGAGAACCTCGGCAGCGCCAAGCCGGACCGGATGCTGGAATTCACGGCCGGGGTTCTGATAAGGGGATGGGGCGGGTTCCCCCAGGTTTCCGATTCGCGCCGGAGGAAGGGCCGGATCGCGAATCGGCCGTTCGGGGGTTGACACGAGAGTGTCGCGTCCGAAGATCGTGACCCCAGCCGCACCGGTGGTCCAGGCCACTGCCCGGAGCGCGCGATCTGTCCTGCTCGGAGGGTTTTCCGCGGGCCGGAGCGCGCAGGCGGGGAAAAGTTGGGGGACCGGCCCCCATGGCGCCGCGGGGCCCGTCATGGGCAGACTGGCGAACGCCACGGCTGGGGTGAAGTGAACCGGGGCATGGGGTGTCACGACGAAATCCGGCGCGCCCTTTCGTGAGAACGATCGGGTAGCTCGTTCCGGAACAGGACAAATTCCTTCACGTCGTACCGCGAATGGCCGCGGCGCGGCAGAATGCGGGGAACAAGTGGGTGCACACGAAATCACCAAGGTCGGCGTGGTCGGCTCGGGCACGATGGGCGCGGGCATCGCCGAGCTCTGCGCCACCCGGGGCCTCGACGTCCGGCTGGCGGTGTCGCGGGAGGCGTCGCTGACGTCGGCCCCGGCGCGGATCGCGGCGGCACTCGACCGCCGCGTCGGGAAGGGGAAGCTGACCGCCGCCGAGCGCGACGCCGCGCTGGCGCGGATCACCGTCGGCACGGACCTGGCCGAACTGGGCGACCGCGACCTGGTGGTCGAAGCGATCCCCGAAGACGAGCAGCTCAAGCTCGGGCTCTTCGCCACGCTCGACAAGATCGCCGGCGACGGGACGATCCTGGCCAGCACGACGTCGGCGATCGCGATCACCCGGCTCGCCGCCGCGACGACGCGCCCCGAGCGCGTTCTCGGCCTGCACTTCTTCAACCCCGTCACGGCGTTGCGGCTCGTCGAGATCGTCCCGGCGCTGGCGACGGCCGCCGCCGTGACCGAGCGAGTGACGGCCTTCGCGGAACACACCCTGGACCGGCGGCCGGTGACCGTCGCCGACCAGAGCGGGTTCGTCGTCAACGCCCTGCTGATCCCGTACCTCCTGGCCGCGATCCGCATGGTCGACACCGGGTACTGCCCGGCCGACCAGGTCGACCTGGCCATGGAGCTGGGCTGCGCGCACCCGATGGGCCCGCTGCGACTGGCCGACCTGATCGGTCTCGACGTCGTCGCCGCGATCGCGAAAGCGCTGCACGAAGAGTTCAAACAGCCCTTGTACGCGGCACCGCCGTCACTTTCCCGGCTGGTCGAAGCCGGCCACCTCGGCCGCAAGACCGGCCGCGGCTTCCACACCTACTGAGCTCGAGGAGAACCCGTGCACTCGTTCCTGAACATCAAGAAGTCCGCCCGGATCAGCGACGACTTCTGGGACGTCACCGACAAGGCAGGCCTGTTCGACGTCGTCGTCGCCGGGCTCGGCGACGGCCGCCACCGCGCGCTGGCGGACGGCCACGAGTTCGTCAACATGTCCTCCTACTCCTACCTGGGCCTCGACACGCACCCGAAGCTGGTGCGCGCCGCCGCCGACGCCGTGCTCGCCGAAGGGGCGCTCAACACCTCGACGTCCCGGATGCGCGTCCGCTTCGGGGCGCTGAAGGACGCCGAAGCCGCGCTGTCGGAGCTGTTCGACGTCGAGGCGGTGACGCTGAACTCGTGCGCCGCCGCCGCGTGGGCGGCGCTCCCGCTGGTCGCGTCCGGGATCTTCACCGAAGGCGAGCCGCCGCTGATGGTGTTCGACAAGAACGCGCACTTCTGCCTCAACGCGATGAAGCCGAGCGTCGCCGACGAAACCGAAGTCGCCGTGGTGCCGCACAACGACGTCGAGGCACTGGAGGCGTTGTGCAAGCAGCACAAGCGGGTCGCCTACGTCGCCGACGGCGTCTACAGCACCGGCGGCCAGGCCCCGGTGAAGGAACTCCTGGCCCTGCAGGAGAAGTACGGCCTGTTCCTGGTCTTCGACGAGGCACACGGCATCTCGACGGTCGGGCACCGTGGCCGCGGCGTGGTGCTGGAGGAGCTGGGCCAGATCAACGACCGGACGATCATCATCACGTCGCTGAACAAGGGGTTCGGCGCGTCCGGCGGCGCGATCTTCCTCGGCAAGCGCGGCTCCCAGTGGCGGCTGGACACCGCGCAGCGCAACGGCGGCCCGCTGATGTGGTCGCAGCGGATCAACACCGCGGGCCTCGGCGGCCTGCTCGCCTCCGCGGAGCTGCACCGCACCGACGAGCTGACCACGTTGCAGCAGCGGCTGCAGGACAACATCGCGCTCTTCGACCGCCTGGTGGAGACCGGTGAACGCGGTGACGGCCTGCCGATCCGGTTCGTGCGGGTCGGCTCGGAGGACGCGACCGTCCGGCTCGCGCAGGACCTGTTCCGCAACGGCTTCTACGTCTCGCCGATCTTCTTCCCGATCATCGGCCGCGGCAAGGCGGGCTTGCGGATCATGCTGCGCGCCAGCATGACCACCGCCGAGATCGAGCAGTTCGCCGGCCTGGTCACCACCTTGGGCGCGCGGGCATGACCACGTTGCTGTCGCGCGTCGACGTCGGATCGGACACGTTCCGCCGCAACACCGAAGCCTTCGACGCCAACCGCGGCGTCATCGCCGCGGCCCGGGCCGCCGCGATCGCCGGGGGCACCGACCAGGCCCACCGCAAGCACGCGGCCCGCGGCAAGCTGACCGCACGCCGGCGGATCGCGCGGCTGCTGGACCCCGGCACACCGCTGCTGGAGATCGGCCAGCTCGCAGCGCACGACGTCTACGACGAGCCCGTGCCTTCGGCCGCGCTGGTCGTGGGGCTGGGGATCGTCGCCGGACGGCCGTTCGTGATCTTCGCCAACGACGCCACGGTCAAGGGCGGGACGTACTTCCCGCTCGGCGTCCGCAAGCACCTGCGCGGCCAGAAGATCGCGCGGGAGAACGGCCTGGGCTGTATCTACCTGGTCGACTCCGGTGGGGTCTTCCTGCCGCTGCAGGAGGACCTGTTCCCCGACGAGGACCACCTCGGCCGGATCTTCCGCAACATCGCCGAGATGTCCGCCGAGGGGCTGCCGCAGCTGGCGGCGGTGCTGGGCTCGTGCACCGCGGGCGGCGCGTACATCCCGGCGATGTGCGACGAGACGGTGATGGTCCGCGGCACGGGCACCGTGTTCCTCGGTGGCCCGCAGCTGGTGCGCGCGGCGACCGGCGAGGTCGTGGACGCGGAAACGCTCGGCGGGGCGGACCTGCACACCCGCGTCACCGGCGTCGCGGACCACCTCGCCGAGAACGACGACCACGCGCTCGAGATCCTGCGCGACCTCGCCGCGCGGAGCCCGGGGCCGCCGCTGGCGCCGCCGTCCCGCCCGCCGCGCCCGCCGAAGTACGACCCGGCCGAGCTGGCCGGCGTCGTCAGCGCCGGGCTGAAGGAGCACATCCCGGCGCGCGAGGTGCTCGCGCGGCTGCTCGACGACAGCGAGTTCACCGAGTACCGCGCCCGCTTCGGCCCGACGATCGTCTGCGGGACCGGGCACGTCGGCGGCTACCCGGTCGGCGTGCTGATCAACGACGGCGTCCTGTTCTCCGAGAGCGCGCAGAAGGCCGCGAACTTCATCGAGGTGTGCGCGCAGCGGGACATCCCGCTGCTGTTCCTGCACAACATCAACGGGTTCATGGTCGGCGCCGAGTACGAGGCAGGCGGGATCACCAAGCACGGCGCCAAGCTCGTCAACGCCGTTTCGTGCGCGAAGGTGCCGAAGTTCAGCCTGGTCGTCGGCGGCAGCTACGGCGCGGGCAACTTCGCGATGTGCGGGCGGTCGATGGGCTCGCGGCTGATGGCGATGTGGCCGAGCGCGCGGTCCACGGTCGTCGGCGCGGAGCAGACGGCCAAGGTCATGACGCAGATCCGCGCCGACAGGCTGGCCGAGCAGGGGCGCGAGCTCACGGCCGAGGAGGAGGCGGCGATCCGCGAGCCGATCCTCGCCTCCTACGAGCGGCAGGCACAGCCGTTGTACTACGCGGCCCGCCTGTGGGTCGACGCCGTCGTCGACCCGGTCGAAACGCGGGACTGGCTGACGTTGTGCCTGGCCATGGCCGCCGACTCGCCGAAGCGGGAGACCCGCTTCGGGGTCTTCAGGATGTGAGGGGACGATGCCGAAACGTGTGCTGATCGCCAACCGCGGGGAGATCGCCCGCCGGATCGCGCGCACCTGCCGCCGGCTGGGCGTCGACCACGTGGCCGTGTATTCGGAAGCCGATGCCGGCGCGGACCACCTGGCCGGCGCGGTCGAGACCGTCCACATCGGACCGCCGGCGGCACGGGAGAGCTACCTCGACCTGGATGCGGTCATCGACGCCGCCCTGCGGACCGACTGCGACGCCGTACACCCCGGATACGGGTTCCTGTCGGAGAACCCGGAGTTCGCCGCCCGCGTAACCGAGGCCGGTCTCGTCTACATCGGACCGGCTGCCGCGACGATCGAAGCGATGGGGGACAAGGCCCGCGCGAGGGCGCTGATGGCCGCGGCCGGCGTCCCGGTCCTCCCGGGATCGGAGCACGCGACCGAGTCGGCGGACGTCCTGCTCGCCGACGCCCGCCGGATCGGGTACCCGGTGATCCTCAAGCCGGTCGCCGGGGGCGGCGGCAAGGGCATGCGCGTCGTGCGCACCGAGGCCGAGCTGCCCGAGGCCGTCGAGGAGGCGGTGCGGCTGGGGCGCGCCGGCTTCGGCGACGGCCGGCTGCTGGCCGAGCGGTACGTCGCCGCGCCGCGGCACATCGAGGTCCAGGTCTTCGGCGACCACCACGGGAACGTCGTCCACCTCTTCGAGCGCGAGTGCTCGCTGCAGCGGCGGCACCAGAAGATCGTCGAAGAAGCACCGGCGCCGCACCTGCCGCCGACGACCCGCCACGCCTTGCTGGACGCGGCGGTGCGCGGCGCGACCGCGCTCGGCTACGTGGGCGCGGGCACGTTCGAATTCATCCTCGACGGCGACGGCCGGTTCTTCTTCCTCGAGGTCAACACCCGCCTGCAGGTCGAACACCCGGTCACCGAGGAGATCACCGGGCTCGACCTCGTCGAATGGCAGCTGCGCGTCGCCGACGGCGAGCCGCTCCCGCTGCCGCAGTGGCGGATCGGGGCCACCGGGCACGCCATCGAGTGCCGCGTCTACGCCGAAGACCCCGGACACGGGTTCCGGCCCGCGCCCGGGCACGCCGAAGTGGTCCGGTGGCCGGCGGACGTCCGCGTCGAGGCCGCGTTCGACGAGTCCGGCGCGGTGCCGGGGTTCTACGACCCGATGGTCGCGAAGCTGATCGCTGCGGGACCGGATCGCGGCGCCGCGCTCGCCCGCCTTCGCGCGGCGATCGACGAGACCACGCTCATCGGGTTGACCACGAACCTCGGCTTCCTCGCCGAACTGCTGGACGAACCGCGGGTCGTCGAGGGACGGGTGGACACCCACCTCGTCGACGCCTTCACCGCCCGACCGGAGCCGCACTTCCGGGACGCGCAGGCACTCGCGTGCGCGGCGGCCATGGCGGTGCCGGCCGCCGCGGCCTCGCCGTGGACCGGCACGCTCGGCGCG
>NZ_JAAGNB010000334.1:0-27278 GCF_010550475.1 Amycolatopsis sp. SID8362 | reverse complement strand
CCGCCTCGCGGAACCCGCAGCGGTGCACCAGGTCCGCGACGTACTCCCGGCCGGCCGCGCGGAGGCCGTCGCGGTAGCCGTCGAGGCGCGCGTCCGCGGTGGTGACGCCGGGCGGGCCGGCGACGCACCCGATCCGCTGGTAGCCCTGCGCGACCAGGTGCCGCACGGCTTCGGCGGCCGACTCGCGGGAGTTGACGAGGACGGCGTCGCAGTCGGCCGAGGTGAGCCGCCGGTCGACCGTCACGATCGGCGTCCGGTGCGCGAGCAGCGGCCCGACGTCGCTGCCGGGCGTCGGCGAAAGGATCACGCCCGCGAGCCGTTCCTGCGCGGCGACTTCGACGTACCGGCGCTCCTTGGCCGGGTTTTCGTCGGAATTGCAGAGCATCACCGAAAACCCGGCGGCCTGCGCGGTGTCCTCGACGCCGCGCGCGATCGCCGTGAAGAACGGGTTTTCGACGTCGGCGATGATCAGTGCCAGCACCGCGGTTTCGCGGCGGCGCAGGCCGCGGGCCAGCCCGTTCGGCGTGTAGCCGAGCTGTTCGACCGCTCTCGCGACGCGTTCGGCGAGCATGGGGTCCACAGTGGACTTGCCGTTCAGCGCTCTCGACACGGTCGCGGTCGAGACGCCGGCCAGCGCCGCCACGTCGGAGATCGTCGCCACCGCGCTACCCCCGGAGCCCCTGCCGACGGCTGGCCGCGCCCCGCCACCCGCGGCCGGCGGCCAGCCCCCGGTAGTGCTCCAACGCCGCGACGGACTCGGTGACCTGCTCGAAGCTCGGCAGGGCGCGCACGTTGGCCACGAGCGTCATGTCCTTGCGCGGGATCTCGATGAAGCAGACCTCGATGCCGGACCGCTCGGCCTCGGCGGCCACCTGGTCGCGCCAGCTGGGGAGGTCGTAGTCGTCGCCGAGCCATTCGTGCAGGTAGACGCACCACTTGCCGCGTTGCAACTCGCCCGCGATGGCCTCGAGATCGACCAGGTACGGCTCGGTCACGCGTTCGGCCATGACCGTTCCCAGCAACACCAAGGCACTACTTCCCTCCTGCACCCCGGCGGCGACCCGTACCAGCCGGAAAGCGCTTACCGCGGCGGTCACCTCCCCGCTTCCACCGTGCAGCGCGCCGTCAATTTACCGGGGGAACTCCGGCCACGGCAACCGACGGCCCGGATCTTGACATCCCGTGCACGACTCGTGTGCGGATGCACGTGCCGATGACTGCTTGAATTTTCAGTGAACCAGCAGGAGATTCGGGGAGCCGCCGAAGTACGCGCTGTCCGTGACGTACAGTTCGCCGCCGCGGACCGCGACCGCCGTCGGGTTGGCCAAGCCGTCCGAAGTGGACAGGATGGTGCGGACGCCGTCGCGGCCGGCCGTGACGACGCGGTTCTCCTGGTTGATCGCCGCGACCACGGTGGCACCGCGGAAGGCGAAGTCGTCGACCGGCCCGAGCCCGGTGACGGCCACCCGGCCCGGCGCCCCGTCCAGCGGGAACCGGACGAGCGTGCCGCGGTCCAGGTTGGACACCCAGACCGCGCCGTCGTGCACCTTCACGCCGTTGGCGCCGAAGCCGCGCACCGGGGCGAGCAGGTCGCCGGTGGCCCAGTCGGTCACCTGCCCGGTGCGCGGCGAGACGCGCCGGACGACCGAGCCGAACGAGTCGGCGACGAAGAGGTCGCCGCTGGCGGGATCGCGCGCGACGCCGTTCTGGAACCCGGACGGTGGCAGGGAAGCCACCTTGACCGGGGTACCGCCGGGCCGGACCCGGTAGAGGCCCGTCGCCGCCGTGCCGGTGGAGACGGCGACGTAGAGGTTGCCGCCGGGGTCCCGGGCGATGCCGCCGAGGAACAGTTTCTTGTGGACGACCGGGACGTCACCGTCGGCGGGAACCGGGATGCGGGCGATGACGCTGACGCGCCCGCCGGGCGTGACCCGGCCGATTTCGCCGGTGTAGGCGAAGGTGAGATCGGCGGAACCGTCGGGCTCGAGCGCGATGTTTTCCGGCTGCTGCCCGGCGGCGAGGTCGAGGGGAACGATCCTGGTGGCCGCCTGGGCGGGCGCGGCCGGGAGGACGAGGGCGGCGGCCGCGGTCAGCGCGACGCCGATGTGCCTGATGCGCAAGGGAACTCCGTCTCGGTGGGATCTTCGTACCTTCGACGGTAGGACGGTGCGCACCCCGGCCACCAATAGCTCAGCCTGGGCCGCCCATCGGAAAACCGATCACAGGTCGCGCGCGAAACACCGGGAGAGCGGCTCGCCGACGTACGGCCCGTACGCCTCGATCGGCTCGTAGCCTTCGCGCTGGTAGAAGCGGATCGCGTCCGGCTGCCCGGTGCCGGTCTCCAGCAGCAGCCGGGCGATGCCGAAGTCCCGCGCGCGGTCTTCGAGCGCGCGCAGCAGGGCGGTAGCGACGCCGGTGCCGCGGGCCGCCGGCTCGACGTACATGCGCTTGACCTCGCCGGAGCCCGGCCCGAGCAGCCGGAGCCCACCGCACCCGAGCGCCGTGCCGTCGGCGTCCCGCGCGACGAGGAAGACGGCGACGGTCTCGGCGGTCGGGACCGCGCCGGGCTCGTGGTCGTCGGTGCCGTAGCGGGCGTCCAGTTCGGTGCGCTGGGCCGCGCGCAGGCGGACGGCGTCGGGGTCGTCCCAGGTCACCGGGGCGATGGCGAACGTGCAGTCGAGCATGAGGTGGTACCCCCTTATCCGTAACAGTTGTTACCGTAGCATCTGTTACGCTTCCCGGGAAGGAGGCGGACTTGCCCAAGCAGCGCGACGTCCAGGCGCAACGGGACCTGCTGTCCAACGCGACGTGGCAGGTGCTCGCCGAGCACGGACTTCCGGGGCTGACCCTGCGCGCGGTCGCCGAGCGCGCCGGCTGCACGACGGGCCTGGTCATGCACGCGTTCCCGACCAAGAAGGCCTTGCTGCTGCACGCGCGAGACCTGCTCTACGACCGCACGGCTCTCCGCGCGGACGCGGCCGAGGCGGCGAGCGCCGACGCTTTCGCCGCGCTGCAAGCGGTTCTCGGCCAGGCGGTCGACCTCCCGCACGGCCACCACGACGAATCCCGCGTGTGGGTGGGCTTCCTGGCGGCGGCACTGGCCGACGACGACCTGGCCGAGCGCCACCGCGCGGCGAACCGCTCTTTCCTCGCCAGGGTGGGAAGACTGGTGGCCGCGTGCCGTCCTGAGTGGACGGAGAAGCAGGTCGAGCTGACGACGAAGAGTCTGGTGGCGTTGGTGGAAGGCCTGAACGTCCTGGCGGCGGCCGACCCGCGCGGCTATCCGGCGCGGCTGCAGCAGAACGCACTGGCGGCCGCGCTCGCCCCGCTGGGTTAGCTCCCGGAGTGGTGCACGTTCCCGTGCACGCGGCCGATCTGGATCGCGGTGCCGCCGTGCATCTCGGAGATGACGTTCGTCGTCCCTTCGCCCCGCGCTTCTTCGGTGGCGGCCAGCTTCTTTTCGTATTCCTTTCCGATGCCGGTCCGCAGCAGATCCCCGCTGGGGTTCGGCACGTAGAGGTAAACCGTTCCGCGGTATTCCTTCACCTCGACGTCGGCGGGCACGACCCGCGATTTCGGCAGCGTCGCGAAACCGCTGGAAAGCACGTCCTCGAAGATCCGCTGCGACAGCACGACGGACAGGAAAGTCTGATCGGGATCGGATTGCGCGAGCACGTCCCGCACCGGCGCGGAATCGAGCAGCCGGTGCGTGGTGATCACGGCGGCCCCGATGGCGACGGCGGAACTTTCGCCGTCGGCTTGGCGAATCGGCCCGACGTTCAGGCTGGCCCGCATCCGCATCCGCAGGTACCGGCTGGTGGCCCGCAACCGCGCGTCCCGCTCGGCGAGCACGTTTTCGAGCGCGTCGAACAACTTCGAGACGACGGCCGGCAGGAACCGCGGCTCGAACCCGACGCCGTACCCGTCCCCGGTCCCGTGCGGGAAAAGCGCGTTCTGCCAGACTTCACCGAGCCCGGCCCGTTCGAAAGCCTGCGCGAGAACATCCGGAACCATCGCGGCGAGCACCCCTTGCTCGGCATCGGAATTGCTCCCGAACCCCTTGGTGTCCACCACCAGCAAAGCCCGATACGGCGGCAACTCCCGCTCGGCCGTCATGCCGTCCTCCCCTGTCCGTCATCACCGAGTGTGGTTCGGCCGAGCGGGTGAGCTTTCCGCTTTTCACACGGTCACCCGATCCACCGGTCCCGCAGAATACGCCGCGGAGGCGGTCCCGCGTGGGAGGATCCCGGCCCCGGCAGGAGGAGACTGCGTGGCAGAGGAAGAGACGGCCAACGTGATCTCGGGGGAGGTCAGCGGCCAGGCGGTCCAGGTGGGGACCGTCCAGGGGAACATGTACGTGGGCGTCCCGCGTCCGGCGCCGCGGGTCGCGGTGGAGCCACCGGCGGGGTGGGACGAGCTTCCGGAGTTGCCGGCGAAGATCGTTTCGCTGCTGCGGGCGCAGATCGAGAACGCGGAGATCATGCCGTACCGCCTGCGCGGTGCGCGTACGACGTCACTGGCGACCGTCTACGTCCGGCAAGACGTGACGACCAGGACCGAAGTCGAATCGGCTGACCAGCGGCCTCCGCTCCCCGCGCTCGACAGCAAGGGGCAGCTCATCGACGTCTCGTACCCGCCGGTCGCCCGGCTCACGGTGCGCCCGCCGTCGAGGAGCATGCCCGACGCCCTCGACGGCGGTGACCACATGCTGGTGACGGGCGGTCCGGGGCAGGGGAAGTCGACCCTGTCCCTGCGCCTCGCCGCGGACGTGGCCCGTCGTTGGCTGGGCGCGCGTGACGCACCGCCGCTCGCCGAACCCGTTCTCCCTCTGCGCCTGACGGCGCGGGAGCTCGCCACCCGGCTCGATCTGCCGTTCTACGAAGCGCTGGCCGAAACCGTCCGCGGCGAGTACGGCGCGTTGCTCTCGCAGCCGCTTCACTCCGACGATCTCCAGCACCGGGCCGCGGGGTGCCGGTGGTTGCTGCTCGTCGACGGCTTGGACGAGGTCGCCGACACGGCCGTCCGTGATCGCCTGGTCGCGGCGCTCGCCACCGCGGCTTCGGACGCGAACGCCGCCTACCGCGTCGTCCTCACGACGCGGCCGATCGAAGGCGCCACGCTGGCTCCCTTCCAGCGCATCGGTGCGGCCCGGTACGAGCTGCTGCCGTTCGACGAAGAGGCGTTCCGCCTGTTCGCCGAGAACTGGTTCGCCGACAGCGGCGACGCCGCGAAGACGTTCGTGCGCCAGATCCGTGACGCCCACCTGGACGAGCTGGTCCGGGTCCCGCTGCTGGCGACGATCGCCGCGATCATCTTCGAGAAGTACGCCGACCGGCCGCTGCCGGACAACCAGTACGAGCTCTACGAGAGCTATCTCGGGTACCTGAGAACGGCCCACGACGCTCCGCCCGGTCCGTTCGACGAGCACAGCGGGCCGATCCTGGAACACCTCGGCCGGATCCGGCTCGAGGAGGACACGTCCCTGGCCGCCGCGGCTTGCCGCTGGGTGGCCGAGTACCTGCCGGAGCTCGTCCAGGAGCCCGGCTGGGAGGACCAGCTCGTCCTCCACCTGGGCTCGGTCGGACCCTTCCACCGCCGCGACGGCGACCTCCGGTTCCTCCACCACAGCTTCGCGGAGCACCTGGCCGCGACGGCGAAAGCCAGGCGGCTCCCCGCCGTCTTCGACCCGGCGCACCAGGACTTCGTCGACCTCTTGCACGCCGCCGAGCCGGACGAGCACGGCCGCTACGCCCGGCGGGTGATGCTGCACCACACGCGGCTGCGCCCGGCGGAGGCGGATCAGCTGATCCGGTTCCTCCACGCCGGCGGACCGGACCGGCAGCTCCTCGCGGCCCGCCTGCTGGCCCGGCACGCGCCCGCGAGCCGCGAGGTCGTCGACGCGTTCCTGGCCACCGCGCGCGAGTGGTCGTTGACCAACCAGTACCCGGGCAAGGCGATCCTTTCGCGGGTGAGCCGGGCCGTGCACCACCCGGGTCTGGTGAAGTGGCTGCGCGAGCTGATGGGCGACGACGGCGTCCCGTGGCACTCCCGCGTCGAAGCGGCGGTGGCGCTGGCGACGCGGCTGGGCAGCGACGCGCGCGCGGAAGCGGTGTCGGTCCTGCGCTTGGTCGTGAACGACGAGGCGATCCCGGTCCGGTGCCGGCTGGACGCCGCCGAGGCGCTCTCGCAGTGCGGCGCGGAAGAACGGGACGTGGCCGTCCTCGGCCTGCGGTCGGTGCTCGACACCCCATCGGTGACGTCCACGCAGTACAGCGACGCGGCCGTCGTTCTCGCCGGCTTGGGCGACGAAGCCCGCGAACGGGCCATCGGGGCTTTGATCGAGCTGCTGGACGACCCGACCGCGACCGATTTCGACCTGGCCGTGGCCGCGGCCGGCCTGGTGGAGATCGACGCGCGGTTCCACGAGCGTTGTGCTGCGGTGTTCCGGAAGGTGCTGCGGCGACGTTCGTGGTCGGTCGACGGGGTGGAGAAGGCCGCGGTGGGTCTCGCGTCGCTGGGGCCGGATCACCTCGACGAGGCGGCCGGTGCGCTCGAACTCCGGATAACCGACCCTTGGCTGCACTGCAGCGACCGGTTCCAGGCCGCGCGCGTGCTGTTGCAGCTGGGGCCGCAGCACCGTCTTCGTGCCACTGAACTGGTTTTCGCACTGACGGCTCAGACGGTGGGTGGTGAATTCGACCGGTCCTACATCGCATCCTTGCTCGCTCGGTGCGGGCCGGAATTCCACGAGCCGGCTGCCGCGCTTCTGCGTCTTGTCCTGGACGATCCCACCGCGAGTCCGGCTCGCCTCGAGTCGGCGGGTCGGACACTGATCAGCCTGGGCCCGGCTTTCCACCCGCAGGCGGTGCGTGCGCTCACTCGTGCCGTCGCGCATCCGCTGGCCGGCACTGCGTCCCGGATAGGCGCGCTCGGTTCCCTCGTCGCACTCGGTGAGCCACACGCGGGCCCGGCGGCGGACGAACTCCGCTCTGCGATGGACGATCCGGAGGCGACTTCCGAAACCCGGTGGCGAGTGGCGGCCGAGTTGTCCCGCCTCGGCCCGGAATACCACTTGGTGGCGGTCGATCAGTTCCGTCGCTTGGTGGATACCCCTGGCTTGCCGAAGTCGCGGGTCCAGGCCTGGCGCAACTTGAAGAAACTGCGTCCCGAGGTTTCCTTTCGCGCTTCGGCGGCGGTGCCCACGCTGGTCGGCGCAGCCGAGTGGG
This sequence comes from Amycolatopsis sp. SID8362, assembly GCF_010550475.1. Taxonomy (NCBI): domain Bacteria; kingdom Bacillati; phylum Actinomycetota; class Actinomycetes; order Pseudonocardiales; family Pseudonocardiaceae; genus Amycolatopsis; species Amycolatopsis sp. SID8362. The sequence continues at coordinate 20,052 of NZ_JAAGNB010000334.1, read as the reverse complement.
ATTCGGACCCCGAGCAGGTCGCGCTGAATGTCTCCGACGTCGAAGCCCCGGACGCGCTTGCCGATGAGCTGCGGAGAATATTCTTGGATGCCGGACGAAATCTTCGTCGTCGTACTGATGCGGGTGCCGACCTGATGAGAATCGGCCGCCGCTATCACGCGGAAGTCGTCCGGGGATTCGCGCAACTGATACGGGATGGAGAAATTCCCGATTCCGAGATGGTCGGCATCGCTCGCACTTGCGGCAGTGCGAGCGCCGCGGCGCGTGCTGTGCTCTCCGAAGCGTTCCGGGAGGTTCTCTTCGACGAGCGAAGCCGTCCCGAGCGAATCTCCATCGCCGCCAATGCCATGGACACGCTGGACGCGGTGAAGGATCCGGAGGTGGTCGCTCGGCTGAGTTCGCTGGCGGCTGATGCGTCGGTGGACGCGGCCGCGCGTGCGCAAACGATCACCCTCCTGCTGCGGAACGAGGTGATTCGCCCCGCGGAGGCGTCCGCGCTGGTATTCGGCTTGCAAGAAGAGCTGGACGTGTTCGCTTGGGACAGTCGCGTGCGAGAACTGTCCAGCCGTGGTGTCGACGTCGCGGCCGGCCTCCGCGCGATGGTCGGCGATCCGGATGTCACCTGCTATCCCCGTCAGCGGGCCGCCCGTGCTCTTGCGGACCTGCGTCCCGAATCCCGGGTCGCCGCGACTGCCGAACTGCGATCACAGGCGGCGGATTCGTATCTGCACCTCACTTTCCGGACCAGCGCCATGGTCAACCTGGCCGTCGCGGACCCGGGCGCGGCCCAGGAGGTTTCAGAGGATCTGCGCGCGACGATGCTCGACGAGCGGCAGGCGGTCGGAGATCGGTGCAGTGCCGCCTACCAGCTCGCCTTGCTGAACCGCGCCGCGGGGAATCAGGTGCGCCGCACTTTGCTGCGGCTCGCGGTGCATCCCGCGCTGACCGAGCGGGAGCGCGCCGACGCCCTTACCTGGCTCGAGTACTTCCGCCCCGAGGATCCGGTGGAAGCGGGCATCGCTCTGGCGCTGGTGCGGGATCCGGCTTCCTCCGACGACACCCGCGTCAGCTTGTTGAGCCAGCTTCCCGCCGCGGATCGGGCGGAAGCCGAACGTGCCTTGGTGTTCGATCGCCTGAGTTCGCCGAAGAGCTGGTCGGGAGAAGTGAACCGGTGGAACAACTTGCCATTGGCCCTGGAAGCCGAGCAGTTCCTCCGTGAGGAGGTGACCGCGCCGGAGTCAGAGCCGGGTGACCGGATCGCCGCCGCGATCGCGTTGAGCAAGATGTCGCCGAGGCACGAGGCCGAATCGGTGGAACACCTGGCCGCCTTGAGCCGGGGTCGCACCGCGGTCCGCCGTGCGCGGCGGGAGCTGACGTCGTTGTCCCCTGAGTGGCACGCCCGTGTTCTGGCTGATGCCCAGGAGATCGTCGCCGACGACACTCGGAGCCCCCGCGACCGGGTCGACGCCGGGCTACTCGTCGCCGAACTCACCTCCGAAGTCTCCAAAGAGCTTCGCGCGCAGCTGGATGAGCTGCTGGCCGAGGGACGGATCGCGCCCCGATCGCGGGTTCGCGTCTTGGACGAGCTGGGGCGGTGGGACGACCTCAGGGCGATCCGGGACGACGTTCGCGAGTCGCCGGCGATCCGCAGGTTCGCCGGGAGCATGCTGCGTGACTACTCCAGTGCGGATCGGGTGGCCTCCGCCGAGCTTCTTCGCGCGATCGCCAAGGCCCCCTCCTGCCATCCCCGGCTGCGCTGGTGGGCCGCCGATGATCTCGCAACCGAATACGGAGTCCGTGGCCGGGAACTCGGAACGGCGGCGTTGCGGGAAATCGCGGAGGATGCGGCTTTGCCGGTCACCGCGCGGCGGGATGCCGCTCGTGCGCTGGGGCTCGTCCGGCCGGACTGGCGTGCTGAAATGCTCGAGCTGCTGCGCCGGCTCCTGGCCACGCCGATCCCTGCTGCCCGGGTGCGGATCTGGGATGCGATCGGCGAGTTCGAACCGGGCGAGGGCGCACTCGGGTTGCTGGGAATGGCGCGTGACCGCGCGTGTTCTCCGGCGGTCCGGTGCCGTAGTGCCTGGTCGGTGGCATACCTCCACCATGATCACCGGGAAGCGGCTGCGATGGTCGCGCGAGAGATCGCGCAAGATGCCGAAGTCGCTTGGCACATCCGGATCTCAGCGGCCCGTCTCCTGGCGCGCGCCAGTGAACTGTGCCGTCCCGAGGCGCGGGAGCTGATCGAGCGGCTTCAGGCCGCGGGTCCGAACCGGCGGCGGTAAGCGCTCGGGCTCAACCCCGTGTGCCGACGCAATTGCAGCCGTAGGTTCGCCGCCGTTCCGAAGCCGCTTGCCTCGGCCACCCGGTCCAATCGCAGCTCGCCGCGTTCGATCAGGCGGCACGCCAACGTCACTCGCTCCGTCGTCAGCCACGCCAACGGCGTCGTCCCCAGCTCCGCCCGGAACTTGCGGTGCAAGGTCGCCGGGCTGGTTGCGGCGCGAGCCGCGAGGTCGGTGACAGTGAGCGGCTGGTCGAGGTGAGCGAGGGCCCAAGCCAGCACCGGCGCCAGCGAGGTGTCCGGCACCGCGGGCACCGGACGCGCGATGAACTGCTGCTGCCCGCCGTCCCGGTGACCCGTGAACACCAGCCGCCGGCTGACCGCGTTGACGACTTCGGCGCCGTGGTCGCGTTGGATGATGTGCAGGCCCAGGTCGAGGGAAGCCGCGCTGCCGGCTGCTGTCAGGACATTGCCCTCGTCGACGAACAGGACGTCCGGCTCCCAATGGACCGCCGGGAAGCGCGTGGCGAACTCCGCCGCCCACTGCCAGTGCGTCGTCGCGCGGCGGCCGTCCAACACACCCGCCTCGGCCAGGGCGAACGCGCCCGTGCAGAAGCTCACCAGGCGCGCACCTCGCGACGCTGCCCGGCGGATCGCCGCGATGATCGCCGGGTCGGTCGGGATGCCGGTGTCGGGGCGGGCCGGGGCGATCAACGTGTCCGCCGTCTCCGCCGCCTCCAGGCCCGCGACGCCGGACAGCGTGAACATGCCCAGGTTCATGCGCACGTCCGGGGTCGCCGAACAGAGCGTGAAGTCGTACCACCGCCGGTTCAGTTCCGGGCGGCGCAGGCCGAACAGCTCCGTCGCCACGCCCATCTCGAACGGGTTCGACTGCTCCGTCACGATCGCCACGACGCGGTGCGAGAATTCTTGCGGCATGTGCGATTCCTAGCACTCGCGGGCGGGAAACGCCAGGTCGAGGATGGGGTGCATGAACCCGATCGACCTCAACGAAGTCCTCGCGAGCTTCGACGCCGCCTGGAGCCCGCGGATCGTCAGCCGCGTCAACGACTACGACATCCGGCTCGCTCGCTTCGCCGGTGAGCACGTCTGGCACGTCCACACCGACACCGACGAGTTCTTCCTCGTCCTCGACGGCGAGATCGAGATCGGGCTGCGTGATCCGGACGAACGGGTCGTGACGCTGGGCAAGGGGCAGGTCTTCGTCGTGCCGAAGGGCACCTTCCACAAGCCGTCGTCGAAGGCGGGGGCGAGCGTGCTGCTGGTCGAGCCGGCCGGGACGCTGTCGGTCGGGGACGATCACGACGAGGTGCCCGACCACGTCGACGTCACCACCGGGCACCTGGTCTAACGTCCGGGGACATGCTGACTGTCCGACCCGTCGACCAGGTGGCCTGGACCGACCTGCAGGCGATCTTCGGCGACCGCGGGGACCCCGCCCGGTGCCGGTGCCAGTACTTCAAGGACACGCCCGCCGAGTGGCGGTCCGGGACACCCGAGGAACGCGCCGAGCGGCTGCGGGAACAGACCTCGGAGCGGGCCACCGGGATCGTCGCCTTCCTCGACGGGGAGCCCGCCGGGTGGTGCGCGGTCGAGCCGCGCACCGCCTACCGGCGGCTGCTCAAGAGCCGGGTCGTCTGGGACGGGCGGGACGAGGACCCCGCGGACGACGGCGTCTGGGCCGTCACCTGCTTCGTCACCCGCAAGGGGTTCCGGCGGCGCGGGGTGAGCGCCGCGCTCGCCAAGGCCGCCGTGGACTTCGCGCGGGAGCGGGGCGCGAAGGCGGTCGAGGGGTACCCGATCGTCGTCGAGGCCGGGGAGAAGCTCGCCTGGCCCGGTGAACTGTTCGTCGGCACCCGCAAGACGTTCGCCGACGCCGGGTTCGAGGAAGTCAGCCGGCCGACCGCCCGGCGGGTGGTCATGCGGCTGACCTGCTGAGTCTCTCTGCGAAACGGCGTACCCTCGGCCGCATGAAACGGACATCGTTCGCGCAGTGGCCGTGCTCGATCGCGCGCACCATGGATCTGCTGGGGGACTGGTGGACGCCGCTGGTGCTGCGGGACGCCTTCTACGGCGTGCACCGCTTCGACGAGTTCCAGCAGGCGCTCGGCATCGCGCGCAACACCCTCGCCGACCGGCTCAAGCGGCTGGTCGAGGAGGGCTTGCTGGAGAAGGTCGCCTACCAGACCGAGCCGGTGCGCTACGACTACGTGCTCACCGAGAAGGGCCGCGACTTCTACCCGGTGCTGCTCGCGATGACCCGCTGGGGCGACAAGTGGCTCGCCACCGAGGACGGCCCGCCGATCACCGTCCACCACCTCGCCTGCGGGCACGACACGCACGCCGAAATCGTCTGCGCGGAGTGCGGCGAGCCGATGACGCCGGCGGAAACGCGGATGCGCCGCGGCCCCGGCTTCCCGCCCCGGCTGGCGCGGCGACCGGACGTCGAGGCGCGCTTCGCCCGGCAGGAGTGACGTTGACAGGGTAGGTCTATCTACGCAACTATCGTGGTCAGACGGCTCTGAAAGGGGTGCGACCACGATGGAGTGGACCGGCGCGAGGTACGCCGACCTGCCGACGGCCGAGGTTTCGACCTGGATCGACGCCGTGCCCGAGGACGTCTGGCCGGTCGTTTCGGACATCGCGCTGATGCCCGAGCTGAGCGCGGAACTGCAGTCCGTCGAGTGGTGCGAAGCCGGGCGCAAGTTCGTCGGCCGCAGCAAGCACGACGCTTTCGGCGAGTGGGAGACCACCTCCTACGTCGTGGAGTGCGAAGCCCCGCGCGTGTTCTCGTGGGCCGTCGCCGACCCGGCCGAGCCGAGCGCGGTCTGGAAGTTCACCCTCGAACCCGACGGCGGCGGTACCCGGCTGAGCCAGTGGGTGCGGATGGGCCCCGGCCGGTCCGGGCTGTCGTTCGCCATCGACCGGATGCCGGAGAAGGAACAGAAGATCGTCTTCGTCCGGATGCGCGAGTTCGAAACGGCGATGACCGCCAACCTGGCCGCGATCAAGGACCGCGTGGAGCACCGGTGAAGACCGCCACGACCGTCGAGTTCTCGAAGGACACCCGCACAACCCTGGATTTCGTGCTGGAGGCGGAAAAGCTCGGCCTCGACGTCTGCTGGGTCGCCGAAGCCTGGGGCGCCGACGCGCCGTCCGCGCTCGGCTATCTCGCCGCGCGCACCGACCGGATCCGGCTCGGCTCCGGCATCATCCAGCTCGGCACCCGCACACCGGTCGCGATCGCGCAGGCCGCGCTCACCCTCGCCGACCTGTCCGGCGGCCGGTTCGCGCTGGGGCTCGGCCCGTCCGGGCCGCAGGTCATCGAGGGCCTGCACGGCGTCCCGTTCGCGAAGCCGCTGACGCGCATGCGGGAGACGGTCGAGATCATCCGCCGGGCGTTCGCCGGCGAGAAGGTTTCCTTCTCCGGCAAGGCGTTCGAGATCCCGCTGCCCGGCGAGGCCCGCCCGATGCGGCTGTCGACCGCGCCGAACCCGGACATCCCGATCTACCTCGCGACGCTGTCGCCGAAGCTCCTCGAGCTGACCGGCGAGGTCGCGGACGGCTGGCTCGGCACCAGCTTCGTCCCGGAAGGCGCTTCCGCGTACTTCGAGCCCCTCGACGCCGGGCTCGCGAAGTCGGGCCGCACGCGTCAGGACATCGACGTCTGCCAGGGTGCCGAAGTCGCGTTCGCCGACAACGAGGACGAACTGCGCGTCCTGGTCGGGAGCCGCAAGAAGGAGCTCGCCTTCAGCCTCGGCGGGATGGGCTCGGCCACCACGAACTTCTACAACAACGCCTACAGCCGCCAGGGCTGGGCGGACGTCGCCGCCGAGGTCCGCGAGCGCTGGCAGGCAGGCGACCGCGACGGCGCCGCCGCGCTCGTCACGGACGAAATGGTGCTCGGCACGACGTTGATCGGCACCGAGGACATGGTGCGGGACCGGCTGCGCGTCTGGCGCGACACCGGCGTGGACACGGTCCGGCTCTACCCGGCAGGCGACACCCTCGACGCGCGTCTCACGACGCTCGGCCGCGCATTGGAGCTGATATGACCGGCGAGTGGCAGCGCACCGCGTGCAGCCTCTGCTACCTCAACTGCGGCCTCGAAGTGCAGGTCGAGGGGCGGAAGATCACCCGCGTCCGCGGGGACAAGGCGCACCCGCGCTCGGGCGGGTACCTGTGCCAGAAGGCGCAGCGCCTGACCTGGTACGGCGACCACGAAGACCGCCTGACGACGCCGCTGCGCCGCCGTCCGGACGGCACGCACGAGCCGATCGGCTGGGACACCGCGCTCGCCGAGATCGCCGCCAAGCTGCGCGCGATCCGCGACGCCGACACCGAAGCCGGGCGGCCCGGCTCGTTCGCCTACGTCGGCGGGGGCGGCCAGGGCAACCACTCCGGCGGCGCGTACGGCGCGTCGCTGCTGAAGTGGATGAACTCGACGCGCCACTTCAACGCGCTTTCGCAGGAGAAGACCGGCGACTTCTGGGTCAACGGGCAGCTGTTCGGCTCGGCGCTCGTGCACACCGCCGAGGACGTCGAGCACTGCGACCTGCTGGTCGTGCTCGGCTGCAACCCCTGGCAGGCACACGGTTTCAGCAACGCGCGGCACGCGTTGAACACGCTCAAGAACGACCCGTCGCGCCGGATGATCGTGATCGACCCGCGGCGCACCGAGACCGCCGAAATGGCCGACCTGCACCTGCCGCTGCGGCCGGGTACCGACGCCTACCTGCTGGGCGCGATCCTGGCGTTGCTGCTCGAACGCGGTGGTGCGGACGAGGAATTCCTCGCGCGGCGCACCGAAGGGTTCGACGAAGTCGCCGCCGTGCTCGCGAAAGTGCCGGTGGACGAGTGGATCGCGCACGCCGAAGTGTCCCGTGTGGACGTCGAGCGGGCGGTCGAGCTGATCCTGGCGGCGGAGGCGATGACCGTGCGCGTCGAGCTGGGCATCCAGCAGGGGCGGCACTCGACGCTCAACAGCTACCTCGAGAAGCTGCTTTACCTGCTGACCGGGCACTTCGGGCAGCGCGGCACGAACAACCTGCACTCCTGGCTGCTGCCGCTGTGGGGCTCGGCGAGCGGGCAGCGGTCGGAAATCACCGGGTTCGAGTACATCGGCGGCCTGCTGCCGGCGAACACGCTGGCCGAGGAGATCCTCGCCGACCACCCGAACCGCGTCCGCGCGCTCTGGGTCGAGTCGTCGAACCCCGCCAACACCTTCGCGGGCACGCGCGAGGTCGAACGCGCGATCCGCGCCGCCGAGCTGTCCGTGGTCGTCGACGTCGCCTACACCGAAACGGCCGCGCTGGCGGACTACGTGCTGCCGGCGGCTTCGCAGCACGAAAAGTGGGAGTTCACGCTCTTCACGTTCGAATGGCCGACGAACTACTTCCAGCTGCGGCGCCCGTTGCTCGACCCGCTGCCGGGCACGCTGGTCGAAGCGGAGATCTACACGCGGCTGTTCGACGCGCTCGGCGTGCTGCCGCCGTCGGACGTGCTCGCTTCGCTGGCCGCGGGACCGCGGTCGGAGCTGCAGGCGGGGATCGGCGCGCTGGTCCAGGCGATGCCCGAGCGGGCGGCGATCCTGCCGGTGCTGCTCTACCGGACGCTCGGGGCGTCGCTGCCCGACGGCGCCGCGTCGATCGCGCCGCTGTGGGCGGGGTGCCACCGCGCGGCGAAGACGATGACCGTGCCGGTGCAGCGCGCGCTGGGGAGTTCCGCGGAGGGGCCGCAGCTCGGCGAGGAGCTGTTCGAGCGGGTGCTGGCCGGCCCGACGCCGTTCTCGGCGCACGAGCAGGACGAGGTCTGGAGCCTGATGCGCCGCTCGAAGGTCCGGCTGGCCGTGCCGGAACTGCTGGACTGGCTGACCGCGCTCGACCCGGCGGCCGAGCGGGCCGACCCGGCGTTCCCGTTTTCGCTGCTCAACGGGCAGCGCCGGGCGCACAACGCGAACCAGATCCTGCGCGACCCGCGCTGGCGCCGCACCGACCCCGACGGCGCGTTGCGGGCGCGGCCGGAGGAACTGGCGTCGATCGGTGCCGCGCCGGGGGACTGGGTGGCGGTGGTGACGTCGGCGGGGCGCGTGGTCGTGCGTGCCGAGGCGGACCCCGCGCTGCGGCCGGGACAGCTGGCGCTGCCGCACGGGTACGGCATGGCGCACCCGGCCGCCGACGGTGGGCGGGTGGTGAGCGGGCCGCGGATCAACCTGCTCACCGACGCGCTGGACCGGGACCCGATCGCGGGCACACCGCACCACAAGGACGTCCCGGCGCGGTTGGAGGCCGTGACGGAGGAGGAACGGGTGGTGGCGGAGGAGAACAGCGTGCGGGTGCGTGCGACCGTCGCGAGTGGACGGTCCTGATCGTTCGCCGGTGGCTCAGCCCTCTGGCAGGTTTTCGAGGTTGTCCTTTGGAGTTCGGGCAGTACGCCATCGCGCGGATGGTCGCTCTGTAGCCGTCGCAGCTGGTTTCCCTGGTGTGGCCGGCCCGGATGCTGAGGACCACCGCCTGCCCGGTGTAGCGGGTCCCCGCACTCGTGATCACGGTGTAGCTGGCCATGTTCAGCTCCTCGGTCGGCGTTGCGCGGCGGTTGTCGGGGCCTGCGGACGGTCCGGGACGCGGGGTAGGCTCCCGATCATGGCTGCCGCGACGGACGCAGCCGAGACCGGAGGCGAGCCGAGGGGGCCGTACGTGCGCAAGATCGTCGCGAACCTGTTCATCTCGCTCGACGGCGTGGTCGAAGCGCCGGACAAGTGGTCGCTCCGGTACTGGAGCGACGAGATCGGGCAAGCGGTCGGCGGTGGGATGGCCGCCGCCGACGCGATGCTGCTCGGGCGGGTCACCTACGAAGGGTTCGCCGAGGCGTGGCCCGGGCGGACCGTCGAGGACGACGAAGGTGCCGAGTTCATGAACAGCGTGCGCAAGTACGTGCTGTCCTCGACGCTGACCGAGGTCACCTGGAACAACTCGACGCTGCTGACCGGCGACCCGGCCGAGGCGGTCCGGGCGCTGAAGGCCGAGCCGGGCGGGTCGATCATGACCAGTGGCAGCACCACGGCCGTGCGGTGGCTGCTCACGGAAGGCCTGATCGACGAGCTGAACCTGCTGCTGTACCCGATCGTCGTGGGGCGGGGGAAGCGGCTTTTCCCGGCGGAGGGGCCGTCGTTCCCGCTGGTGCTGGCGAAATCCGCCACGTTCTCCAACGGCGTCGTCCAGCTGACCTACGTGCCCGCGTGATCTCGGCGTTCCGGATCGATGTTCCCGAGGCCGACCTGGCGGACCTGCGCTCGCGTTTGCGCCGGACGCGCTGGCCCGAGGCGGGGCCCGGCGACTGGAGCCAGGGCACGCCGCCGGCCTACCTGCGCTCGTTGTGCGAGTACTGGGCGGAGGCGTACGACTGGCGGCGCGTGGAGGCGCGGTTCAACCGGTTTCCGCAGTACCGCACGGAAATCGACGGCCTGGGCATCCACTTCCTGCACGTGCGTTCGGCCCGCGAAGACGCGCTGCCGCTGCTCCTGACGCACGGCTGGCCGGGGTCGTTCCTCGAGTTCGGCAAGGTGATCGAGCCGCTGGCGGCGGAGTTCCACCTGGTGATCCCGTCGCTGCCGGGCTACGGCTTCAGCGACAAGCCGTCGTCGCCGGGCTGGGGCATCGAACGGATCGCCGCCGCGTGGGCGGAACTGATGGCCCGGCTCGGCTACGCGCGGTACGGCGCCCAGGGTGGCGACTGGGGGACGTCGATCACGACGTCGCTGGCCCAGCAGGACGCCGCGCACCTGGCGGGCATCCACCTGAACCCGCCGATCGCGGCCCCGGACCCGGCCACGTTCGACGACCTGACACCGGCCGAGCGCGTGGCGCTCGACGCGCTGGAGCACGCGCGGCGGTGGGAGGACGGGTACTCGGTGCTGCAGTCGACCCGCCCGCAGACGATCGGGTACAGCCTGCTCGACTCGCCGGCGGGGCTGTGCGGGTGGCTGGTGGAGAAGTTCCGCGCGTGGTCCGACGGCTTCCCGTTCACGCGCGACGAGCTGCTCGACGACGTGACGCTGTACTGGCTCACCGGGACGGCGGCGTCGTCGGCGCGGTTGTACTGGGAGAGCATCCGGCAGGTGCAGCGGTGGTTCTCGGAGGCGACCGAGGACACGGTGGACGTGCCGACGGGGTGTTCGATCTTCCCGAAGGAGATGCCCCGGCCGTCACGGCGGTGGGCGGCGAAGCGGTACACGGACATCCGGCAGTGGCACGAGCTGGAGCGGGGTGGGCATTTCGCGGCTTACGAGCAGCCGGAGCTGTTCGTGGACGAGGTGCGGACGTTCTTCCGGCTGGTCGGCTAGCGTTCGAAGCCCTTCGGGTCGGCCAGGTAGCGGCCGAGGTCCGGGTCCTCGTGCAGCTCGACGAACCCGTCTTCGACCTCCTGCCCCAGCTCGGCACGCACCCGCTCCAGCGCGTCGCGGGCGTCGGCGTTGAAGCGGGCGCACCGCGCTTCCCGCCACGGCCCCGGGTCCGGCGGGTAGTCCCAGTTCAGCGACTCGTCGTACTGCGCCGCGAGACTGGCCAGCTCGGCGCGCAGTCCATCGCTGAGCGGCAGCGCGGCGAGGTCCGCCGGGCCCCACAGCACCGTGCCGGAGCCGGCGTCGAAGGCGAACCTCAGTTCACCTGGCGGGACTGGCCCTGCCAAAACGGCTCCCGCAGCTTGAACTTCTGGATCTTCCCGGTCGCCGTCCGAGGCAACTCGGCCAGGAACTCCACCCGCTTCGGGCACTTGTACCCCGCCAGGTACGAGCGGCAGTGCTTGATCAGGTCCTCCGCCGAAACCTCCGACGAAGTGACGACCAGCGCCGTCACCAGCTCGCCCCACTTCTCGTCCGGGATGCCGATCACCGCGGCCTCGCGGACCGCCGGGTGGGAGTTGAGTGCGTCCTCCACCTCGATGGACGAGACGTTCTCGCCGCCGGAGATGATCACGTCCTTCTTGCGGTCCGCGATCGTCAGGTAGCCCTCCTCGAAGGTGCCGCCGTCGCCCGTGTGGAACCAGTTGCCTTCCTGCACCCGGGCGGTCTCCTCGGGGTTCTCCCAGTAGCCGTCCAGGTTGTGGTTCGACCGCGCGAGGACCTCGCCGTCGGTGTCGACGTCGATGCGGACGCCCAGTGCCGGCGTGCCCGCGCGGCCCAGCAGGCGGGCCTGCTCGTGCGGGTCGAGGCCGTCCCACTCGCTGCGCATCCGGTTGACCGTCAGCAGCGGCGCCGTCTCGGTCAGGCCGTAGATCTGGATGAACTCCCAGCCCAGCTCGGCGCGCACCCGCTCGATCGTGCGGGTCGGCGGGGGTGCGCCGGCCACGACGATGCGGACGCGGTCGCGGCCCGGGATCTCGCCTTCCCACGTCGCGGCGCCGTCGAGGGCCGCCGTGACCACCGCGGGAGCGGCGCACAGGATCGTCACGCCGTGCTCCTCGATCCGCCGGAGGATCTCGGTGCCGTCGACCTTGCGCAGCACGATGTGCCGCCCGCCGAGGCCGGTCACCGCGTACGGCATGCCCCAGCCGTTGCAGTGGAACATCGGCAGCGTGTGCAGCAGGACGTCGTGGTCGCTCAACGTCGTGTGCAGGCCGAACACGACCGCGTTCAGCCAGATGTTGCGGTGGGTCAGCTGGACGCCCTTGGGCCGCGCGGTCGTGCCGGAGGTGTAGTTGATCGTCGCTGTGGCCGACTCGTCGCCGTCCCAGGGCTCGGGGGTGCCGTCGCCGCCCCAGATCGCGTCGTCGTCGCGGCCGAGGACGAACACGTGCTTCGCCGTCACCGTGTCGAGCAGGTGTTCCAGCTCCGGGTCGACGATCAGGACCTCGGCGCCGGAGTGCTCCACGATGTACTTGACCTCGGCCGGTGCCAGCCGGAAGTTCACCGGCACCAGGATCCGGCCCCAGCCGGACACGCCGAAGAACGACACGAGCAGCCGTGCGGCGTTGTGCGACACCATCGCGACGCGCCCGCCGGCCGGCACGCCCAGCGCGTCGAGGTGGGCGGCCTGCGCGCGGGCCCGGCGCGCGACCTCGCGGTAGGTGAGGGAACCCCAGCTCGGTGCCGGCTGGTCCGGCTCGTCGACCACCGCGACGCGGTCCGGGTACACCGTTTCCGCGCGGTCGAGGAAGTCCCGGACACCCAGATCGAAGAACATGCCCCCGATGATGACTCGTCGCAGGTGCTCGCACCAGTCCGATGTGGTTCGCTGGAGCACGATGGACCTGGACACGGTGGCCGGCGAGCTCTACGGGGGTGACCTCGCGGAGTTCGTCAGCGCGCGCAACGCGGCGGCGAAAGCGGCGAAGGCCGAGGGGAACGCCGAGCTCGCGAAGCAGATCAAGGAGCTGCGGAAGCCGACCACGGCCGCGGCGATCGTCAACCGGCTGGCCCGGGAGGACGACGGCGGGTTGCGGGAGCTGGCCGAGCTGGGTGACGAGCTGCGGGACGCGCACACCCGCCTCGCCGGGGACGACCTGCGCGCGCTGACCCGCCGCCGCGGCGAGCTCGTGCGGCGGATCATGCACGAGCTGCCGTCGATGAGCGACACCGTCTCCCGCGAGGTCGAGGCCACTTTGGAGGCCGTCGCGGCCGACCCGGGCACCGCCGCGCTCGCGGTCGCCGGGCGCCTGACGTCGGTCGCGCACCAGGACACCGACCAGTGGTTCACCCTCGCCGCCACCGTGCCGCCCGCCACCGGGAAGCGCGCGGCGAAGCTGGTCGACAAGGCCGAGCCGGCGAAGCCCAAGCGCGATCACCGCCGCGAGGAAGAGGAACGCGCCCGTGCCCGCGCGGAACGCGACCGCCTGCGCAAGGAGGCCGCCGAGCTGGCGAAGGAACGCGCGGTCGTCGAACGCGACCTCGTCCGCACCCAGCGGGCCGCCGAGCAGGCCACCGCGCGCGTCGAGGACCTGCGCACCCGCCTCGCCGAAGCCGAGGAACGCGCCGAGCGCGCGACGGCGGAGTTCGAGCAGGCGAAGGAAAGCTACGAACAGGCCGACCACGCCGCCAACGAGGCGCAGAAAGCCGCCGACGCCGCGCGCTGATTCCGTGCTATCGTGCGGATGCGCCCCGGATGGGCCTATCGCACGGAGGTAGTGGCTACTCAGCCCCCTTGAGTTCGACACGTTCTGCCGTTCCTGGCAGGAGTGTGCCCTCCGCGCGCCCGTTCCGTGTCGGCTCACGGCCTCCGGCGACCACCTTCGTCGCCAAAGGAGCAGCTTGATCCACCTCACCACCACCGGCGCCCGCACGGGCCGCCCGCACCGGGTTCCCTTGGGGGACATGGACATCGACGGCCGCTTGGTCGTCGTCGCTTCGGCGATGGGTTCGCCGAAGCATCCCGCCTGGTACCACAACATCCGCCGGAACCCGTTGGTCACCGTGGAAACGGACGCGGAGACCTTCGAGGCGATGGCCGCGCTCCCGCCCGACCGCGACGCGCTGTTCGCCGCCGTGGCCGAGCGGGAGCCGGGGTTCGCGGCGTACCAGGCGCGCACGACCCGGATCCTGCCCGTGGTCGAGCTGCACCGGCTCGACGACGGGCGCCGCATGGGCGACTGGCTCGTCGAGGTGCACGACTGGCTCCGCGCCGAACTGCGGGACCTGCGCGACGGGGAAACACGGCGGCTGAGCGCGAAGTGTTCCGGCTTCTGCACCGCGCTCACCCGCCACCACACCGGGGAAGGCGGCGCGATCTTCCCCATGCTCGCCGCGCGCTTCCCGGCGCTCGCACCCGCGTTGGCGAAGCTGGAGGAAGAACACGGCGTCGTCGCGCGGCTGCAGGAGGAGATCCAGCGGCTGGCCGACGGGGAAACCGATCCGGTCCGGCTGCGCGCGGAGTTCGACCGGCTGGCGTCCGCATTGGACGCTCACTTCGCCTACGAGGAACGCACGATCGTCACCGCCCTGAACGCGCTGGCCCCGGCGCCGGACTGAATCAGAGCAGCATCTCGGCGAGTTGCCGCTGGTGCACCAGCTCGACGTCGGGTGACGGGCCGAGCACCTGCACCGCCACGTGGTCCGCCCCGGCGTCCACATGGGACTGAAGGCCCTTCGCGATCGTCTCCGCCGAACCGTGGAGCACCAGGTCGTCGATGAGGCGGTCGCTGCCCCCGCCGTCGACGTCGGCTTCGGTGTACCCGTGCCGCAGCAGGTTGTTCACGTAGTTCCGCAAGCCCAGGTAGGGGTTCTGGACGTACGGGCGGCCGATGGCGCGCGCGGCCACCGGGTCGTCGTCGACGACCACCTTCTGTTCGGGGGCAAGGAGTTTGCCCGCGCCGAGGATCGACCGGGCGTGCCGCGTGTGCGCGACCGGGACGAGGTACGGGTGCGCGCCCGCGGTGCGCTCGGCGGCCAGCTTCAGCACGCGGTCGCCGAGCGCGGCGAGGATCCGGGCGTCCGACGGCACGCCGGCCGCGTCGAGCCGGTCGAGGTAGTCGACGATCTTTTCGTACGGGCTGCGGTATTCGGTGACGGACTCGGGGTGTCCGACGCCGATGCCCAGCAGCAAGCGCTTTCCGTAGCGGCCGGCGAGCCGGTGGTAGGACGCCGCGAGGGTTTCCGGCTCGTCGACCCACATGTTGACGATCGCCGTCGCCACGGTGATCCGCTCGGTCGACGCGAGCAGGTCTTCGACGAAGGCGAGGTCGCCCACCGAGTTCCGGCCGGTGCCGAGCCAGACCGTGCCGTAGCCGAGCGCGTCCGCCGCGATCGCCTGCTCCTTCCGGGTCGCGTCGTCGCGGTGCGGGGCGAGGAACAGGCCGAACTGGTTCACTACACTTGTCATAGATGTCAATGTAGCAAATGTAGCGCTCGGCGTCAGCCCGCGATCCGGTGCAGCCACTCCCGCAGCATCTGGCGCTCGGTCGTCGTCAGAGCGTCGACGTCGTCGGCGAGCGCGGTCGACAAAGCGACCGCGAGCGCCCCGACGGACGAGCCGCCGGCCGGTTCTTCGGCGAGCAGCCCGGCCAGCACGGACTCCCTGACCTGCGCGGACATTCCCGCGTCGCGGCTGTCTTCCGGCTGGGCGATGAGGCTGAGGGTGACCCCGCTGTTGGCCGCCGCGAACTGCCGCGCGGCCTCCGCGGCTTCGACGCGGAGCCGTCCTTCGCGGGCGAGCGGCGTGAACAGCTCCAGCAGCATCGCTTCCGCGCTCGACGTGAGGTTGCAGGGCACGCCCGGCTCGATCTGGCCGTAGAGCAGCACGTAGAACGCGGGGTGCGCCAGGCCGTATTCGACGTGCCGGTCCCAGCCCTCGCGGATCCGGTCCACCGGGTCGCCGCCGGCGTCCGGGGCCTGGACGTACTGCGTGAAGCCGTAGTTCACGACGGCGTCGAGCAGGCCCTGCTTGCTGCCGAAGTGGTGGTACAGCGTGGGGGCCTGGACGCCGGCGCGCTCGCAGATCGCCCGCGTCGACACCGGCCCGTCGCCCGCCTCGTGCAGGAGCTGGCCGGCGGCCAGCAGCAGCCGGTCGCGGGTACTGGTGGCGTTGCTCGATCGTCCAGCCATGTAGCAATTGTAGCGCCAAGCTGTAACACGTCACTTTCCCTAGGAAAGATGCGTCGATGGGACAGCTACGCGCATCTTTCCTAGGGAAAGTGACGCTTCGGTGGGTCAGCGGAGGCGGAGCTGGACGCGGCGGAGGGCGGCGAACGCGGCCAGGACCAGGGGGTCGGTCGTCGCCGGCTCCGGGCGCACTGAGCGGTAGCCGTCCAGCAGGGCCTCCCGCAGCTCTTCCCGCTGCGGCAGGTGCCGCAGCTCGCCGAGGGTCACCGCGAGGTCGTAGGCGTAGTGCCCGAAGCCGCAGTCGTCGAAGTCGATCGCCCGCACCCGGCCGCGGTGGAACAGGTAGTTCACCTGCCGCAGGTCGCCGTGCACCAGGCCGAACGCGTCGGCGCCGAAGCCCAGCTCGGCCCGCACCGCGCGGGCGCGTGCCACCGCGTCCCGGATCCGCTCGTCGCCGGTCCGCGCGACCGCCCGGTCGACGACCGCCGCGGAGAAGCCGTCCACCTGCGTGCGGCCGAACTCGGTGAGGTCGTCGACGCGGCCGCGGTCGAGGCCGTTCATCCGGGCGCCGTGCAGGTGCAGCCGCGCGGTGAACTCGCCGACCGCGTACAGCCGCGGCGCGCTGAGCCGCTCGTCGACGAACCGGCCGTCGACCCAGTGGCAGAGCACGCACGTGCGCGGTTCCGGCACCGCCGGATCGGCGACCACGGTGACCAGGTCCCGCTCGCGCGTCGGCACCGGCAGCGGGACGACGAGGTCGGTTTCGCGGCGCAGCGCGGAAAGCCAGGCCATTTCCGACCGTACCCGCGCCGGTCCCGGCCCGTCCGGGCGCTGCACTCGCAGGACGTAGCGATGGCCGTCCGCGCCGTCGACGCGGAACGCCGTGTTGAGCCCGTGCGCCAGCGGGGTCAGCCGCGCCACCGGAACGTCGTAGCCGGTCAACGCCGCTTCGGCGAGCCGGCGCAGGCGGCGCGTGCGGCCGGCGCGGTCGAGTTCGTCGAACGGCCGGGTGTTCGCCTGGAAGTCGGCCATCGCC
Source organism: Amycolatopsis sp. SID8362 (assembly GCF_010550475.1). NCBI lineage: Bacteria > Bacillati > Actinomycetota > Actinomycetes > Pseudonocardiales > Pseudonocardiaceae > Amycolatopsis > Amycolatopsis sp. SID8362. Next base: position 3,189 of record NZ_JAAGNB010000334.1, on the reverse strand, counting down.
CAGGTGCTCAGCTGATCGACCGTTCCGGTTCGCGGGAGTGCGAGACGAGCTCGATCGCCGGCGTCGCGTGCCGCCCGCCGCCGAGCCGCTCGACCCCGCGCAGCCCTTCGACCAGCCGCTCGACCTCGGTGTCCGGCCGCACCCCGAAGCGCATGAACTGGCTGGTCATGCCGATCTTGTTGCCGCACTGGCGCACCAGCAGGTGGTGCTCGGCGAGCAGGTAGTCGCACAGTTCGGCGCCGTCGACCGAACCGGGCAGCTTGACGAGCAGGAAGTTCGCCTGCGACGGGTAGACCGTCAGTTCCTGGAACTGGTTCAGCTGCGAATTCATCATGAACCGGTCGAGCGCGAGCTTCTTGAGGCTTTCCTCGTATTCCGCGCGGTGCTCGGCGAGCATGAAGATCACGGTTTCGGCGAGGGAGTTCAGGTTCCACTTCGGCAGCGCGGCCGACAGTTTGCGCGTCAGCGCCGGGTTCGACACCTGGTAGCCGAAGCGGATGCCGTGCAGCCCGAAGTTCTTGCCGAGGCTCTTCAGCACGATCACGTTGGGCCGCACGACGGCTTCGGCGGCCACCGACGCGTTCATCTCCACTTCGACGAAGTCGACGAACGATTCGTCGATCACCACGAGGTCCAGGTCCTCGAGGGCGTCCATGAACCGGATCACCTCGCGCCGCGGGAGGTAGCCGCCGTCGGGGTTGTTCGGGTTGCACAGCACCGCGACCCGGGAGCCGCGGCGCTTGATGAAGTCGACGTATTCGTCCACCCGGAGCTCGAAGTTGTTCGCTTCCTTGAGCACGAACATGTCCACGCGCTTGCCGGTCTCCAGCGGCTGGTCGGTCCAGCGGCCGAACGTCGGGATCGGTACCGCGACACTGGAATCGACCAGCAGCTGGTCGATCCAGGTGATCAGCTCGGTCGAGCCGTTGGCGAGCGAGATCGTCGACGGGTTGAGCCGCAGCACGCTCGCCAGCTGGGCGGTGATCGCGCCGGCGTCGCTCGGGTAGAACTTGAGGATGGTGCGGAGGTTGCGCTCCAGCTCGCCGAACATCCCGTCGGTCGGGAAGTAGGGGTTGCAGGGGATGCAGAAGTCCGCGAGGTCGTCGGCGTGCGGCCCCATCGCCCTGGCCACGGAGAAGAACGACGGGCTGTGGGCCGCGCCCTGCTGGAAGAGGCCCCTGGTGGTCATACCGTGCCGCACGCGTGTTCTCCGTCCGCCGCTTTACCGGCCCCTTGCCTTCCCATCGCGAACACGTACGAATCGGGACCGCGGTTCAACGCCGCTGAGCGCGTAGCCGCCGGTGCCGGCCAGCGCGAGGGCGGCCAGCGCGGAGAGGGCCATGAGCGGCAGCGGCGCGGCGAGCGGGTCGACGCCGGTGAAGGACTCGACGCCGACGACGGCGGTCAACACGGCGTCGGCGGCGACGGCGACCTTCACCACGAGCAGCCGGTGCGCCTCGGGCCAGCGGGTGAACCGCAGCAGCCAGGCCAGCGCGGGCAGCACGAGGATCGCGTGCATCGCCACCGCGTGCAGCGGCTTGAGCGACCCCGCCGTCGTGTAGGCCAGCTGCGGGTCGCCACCGCGGGCCGCCACGACCCCGCGGCCGATCATCACCGCGCCGGTGGCCAGCGCGACGAGCAGCACGGCGAGACCGGCACGGACGGCCAGCCGCAGGCTCGGCGCGGCCGGCCCCGGCTCGACCAGCGCGGCGGCCGTGAAGCCGATGACGGTCACGATGAGCACCCCGCCGCCCGCGGCGAGCGTCATCGAAACGACGTTGTCGAACGGCGTCTCGAAGTTGAAGTGCGACGGCACCCCGCGCCACGCCTGCATGCTGACCAGCACCACCTCGACGACGCTCGCGGTGGTGAACGCGCCGAGCAGCGCGGTGCGCCACCGGTCGCGGACGGTCAGGAACGACGTCGCCCAGGCCACCGACGCGAGCGTCAGCCCGAAGGACAGGCCGAACGTGACGGCCTTGCGCAGCGACAGCGGCCCCAGCCACGAGCCGCCGGTGGCGAGCAGGACGGCCGCGTGCACCACGCCGCTGAGGAACAGCGCCGCGCCGACGGCGTAGGCGACGCGCTCGGCCCGCCGCCCGTCGTGCCAGATCCTCGTCAGTGCGTTCATGGTCCCGAGTGTCGCGCTTCGGAGCGGCCACCGCGTCCGCTCCGCGTCGACACCGCGTCGTACGGCAACCTGCGTACGGCAATCGGCGAGAACGTCCAAAAAGTGCTGGTAAAGGAATTCCCGTTTTCTTGACCGGAACTTCGGGTGCGAGGTGGTCGCGGGAGTTCTACCATCGAATCATGTACCTAGCACTGCTGACCTACACAGCGCCCGAAACAGAAGTCGACTACGCGCTCCCGGACCATTCGGAGTGGGTGCGCAAACAATTCACGAAAGGACTTTTCCTCGTTTGCGGGAAGGGTAACGGCGCGGCCGACCACGTGATCCTGACCCGCTCGATGCTCCGGGGCAAGCTCGACGCCGTGCTCGCCAGCGACCCGTTCGTGGTCCAGCGCCTCGCCCGGTACGACGTCATCGAGTTCACCGCCACCCGCACGGCACAGGAACTGCAGGCGATCAACGAGGCGCTCGCCTCCTGAGGACACCGTCGAGAGTCGGGTGGCCCGGCGACGGCGCCCCGCCACCTGACGGCGAACAGCTCTCCTCCCGGCGGTCTCGCTTATGATCGCGAGGCACGGACGTCCAGCAGGGAGAGCGCGATGAAAACCCCCGACCTCGTCTTCCGGGGCCGCCGGTTGAGCAGTGACCACGCGCTGGTGCTGGCCGTGGTGCAGGTGCTCCCGGAGCCCGACGCGGCGCGGGCGGCGGTATCCGGCGCCGTCGCGGACGGCGCCGATCTGGTGGGTTTCGCCGGAACCGGCGCCGAACCCCTGGTCACGTGGGCCCGTTCCGCTTTCCCCGACCTGGTCCTGGCGGTCGACACCGCGGACGTTTCGGTCGCTTCCGGTTGTTGCGAGGCGGGCGCGGACCTGATCCTCGCCCGCGCCGACCTCGTGGACGTCGCGGCCCGCTTCGGGGCCGGTTACGCCGGGCCGTCGGTGTCCGACGCGGTGGCCCGCGGGGTGCCGGCCGAAGGAGCCGTCCTGGACGTGGGCGTGGTGCGGTCGGCGCCTTCGCTGCCCGCGGACGTGCCGGTGCTGGCCGAGCCGGCCGGCGAC